>JAYVXV010000351.1:0-10073 GCA_043784905.1 Holophagaceae bacterium
GTTCAACATTCAGCCGAATACCAACCTGCGTGCAAAAAGACAAATGCGATTACGCGGAGCGCGGCGGAGGGAAAGAATTGTTTTTTGAGACCGCGAGCCTCCGCGTGGTGAACCTTTTCTTTTGCACACAAATTCGTATGAGGAGTCATTCCCGCCATGAACCCCGAAGAGGCTTTTGTCAAAGCTTTCCTTACCTCTGAAAAGCGGGCGCGATTTATTCAATTTCTTTCGACTCCCAAGCGTCGGAAGGAAATCCTCAACCGTTTGAGCCACGACCTGCCCTACCTTCCCGACTTCGCCACAGAGGTTCCTGGCGCACAGGATTTCCCCGATGAACTGGAGAAGCTGCTGAAGGCGAAGGGGGCGGGTCCAAGCTGCCATGTGATCGCCGATGGATTGAAGGCCGATGGCCGAGACCTTCCCCTCAGCGAGGCCCTCAACTTGATTTGCATGCACGAATTGGGGGCCGTGCTGTCCTGCGTCCCAGGGCGACTCGCCTACTACAAACCCGCGTCACCTGGGGGAGGCATTATCCTGGAACGTGCGTAATCAATGACATTTGCCGCTTTGTCCAACTTATATCATTCGGTGCATGGGAGGATCCGTGATGTCGGCCCACATCCTCATCGTTGAAGACGAGTCCTCCATCGCGGACACCATCGCCTATGCCCTCAAAACCGAAGGATTTACGCCCAGCCACACGGAGCTCGGAGAAGTAGCACTGGCAAGGCTTCAGGGAGGTTCCTTCAGCCTGGTCATCCTGGACGTAGGCCTTCCGGACCTTTCGGGCTTCGAGGTCTGTCGCCGCCTGCGGACCTTTTCCGATATCCCCGTCATCATGCTCACGGCGCGTGCTGAAGAAGTGGACCGTATCGTGGGCTTGGAAATCGGCGCCGATGATTACGTGGTGAAGCCCTTCAGTCCTAGGGAACTGGTGGCTCGGGTGCGGGTGATTCTGCGGCGCCTAGATCGCACGCACCCAGACCTACCCGCCGACACGTTTCAGGTGGATGAAACCAAGCACCGCATTTTATTCAAAGGAATGGCCCTGGATTTGACCCGCTATGAATTCCGGCTTCTGAAGACCTTGTTAGCCCACCCAGAACAAGTGTTTTCACGGGCTCAGCTCCTGGAACGAGTCTGGCCCGAGGCGGAAGAGAGCGGTGATCGCACCGTGGATACCCACATCAAAACCCTGCGGGCGAAACTCCGTGCTGTGGGGGCCGAGGCCGATCCCATTCAGACGCATCGGGGCCTGGGCTACAGCATTGGGCGGGTGTGATCCGCCCATGAGACTCAGCTACCGCATCTTCCTTGGCTTCTTCCTGCTGGTGGGGCTCGCCACTTATTTCGTGCTACGTATTTTCATGCAGGAAGTGAAACCTGGCGTGCGACAGGGGTTGGAGGTGGCCTTGGTGGAAACCTCAAACCTGCTGGCAGAAATGGCCGCGCCGGAATTGAAGGCTGGGACGCTGCAAAAGGGTGCCTTTTCAGAAGCCGTCCATCACTATTCGGAGCGCGGCTTCAAGGCTCACATCTGGGGCGTAGACCTAAGGAAGGCGAACCTTCGCGTCCATGTCATGGACGAACACGGCCTGGTCGTGTTCGATTCGGAAAGCCTGGATCAGGGGAAAGATTTTTCTCGATGGAATGACGTGTACCGCACCCTGCGAGGCGACTACGGAGCCCGCAGTACGAGAAGCGACCCCAGGGATGAGAGTACTTCCGTGATGCATGTGGCGGCGCCCATCCTGGAGGGCCAGCGCATCATTGGTGTGCTCAGCGTTGCGGCTCCGACATCGAGTGTGGTGCCCTTCGCCGAGCGGAGTCGCACCCGAGTTTTCCGGGCAAGCCTGCTTATCATGGCCGTGGCGCTGCTCATCGGCCTGGGCCTGTCCATGTTGCTCACACGCTCGGTGGAGCGCCTGCGGGACTACGCCCGAAACGTGGCACTGGGGCGCAAAGCCGTGCTGCCCATGCTGGGCGGTGGCGAATTAGGTGAGCTCGGACGCGCCGTAGAAACCATGCGGGAAAAACTCGAAGGCCGCCGGTACGTGGAGCGATATGTTCACGCGCTGACCCACGAAATGAAGAGCCCGCTTTCGGCCATCCATGGCGCTTCAGAATTGCTTCAGGAAGAGATGCCAGAATCAGATCGGAACCGCTTTCTCGCCAACATCCGAGAGCAAGAAGAGCGCCTCCAGCGCTTGATCCACCGCATGTTAGATCTGGCCTCGGTGGAGCAGCGACAAGGCTTGCAACAGGCTTCGCGCCTTTCCCTTGGGCCCCTGATTGAGCGCGTTCTCGAAGCCCTGCGTCCAAGCCTGGCCCTGCGTCATGTACGCGTGGATCAAACGGTCTCACGGGACGCCTTCACGTTTGGTGAGTCCTTTCTGCTTGAGCAAGCCGTCCGAAATCTGTTGGATAACGCCCTGGATTTTTCCGAGCCCGAAAGTGTAATTCGCGTCTCTGTAGATTCCGAGGGGGGATTTCACACCCTCCTGATCCGAGATTCGGGCCCCGGAATTCCAGCCTACGCACTCGCGAAAATATTCGATCCCTTTTATTCCCTGCCCCGCCCCATCACACGGAAAAAAAGCACCGGACTAGGGCTCAGCTTCGTCCGCGAAGTAGCCGAACTGCACGGCGGCAGTATCGAAGTCGTCAATGGGGAAGGCGGATGCGAGGCGCGGCTGAAGTTGCCGGTGGCCTGAATAGAGGTTGTGAGGTGTGAGGTCTGAGGTCTGAGGTATTGGCTTTGGGTTCAACACTCTGCTCGCTTCGCCTCCTCACACCTCTATGCTCACCACCTCACCCCCGACTTCACGCTCCCTTCACACAACCTCATCAAATCTTCAAAGATCCGCGCCAGTTTTGGGGCATCCCTTTTGGAGGATGCATGCGCTGGAACCTTTTTCTCAAAGCTTTTGCGGTGATGGCCATCGCCCTGGCGCTGGTGATTCCCCTGACCATGATCTATGGCCAGATCGAGGATCGTCATAAATTGCAGATGGACGTGGAGGCCAACGTGGCCGCCAGTTCGGCGGGCCCCCAGCAGCTCATTGGCCCGCTCCTGGTCCTGGATTATTCGGTTCGGGTTGAAAAAGAAACCAAGGACGAAAAGACAAGCCGCGTGTCAACGTTCACCGAAGATGAAACGCGGCAGCGCATCTTCGTCCCTAAAGATCTGACGATTAAGGCCGACGCGAAAGTCGAAGAGCGCCATCGTGGGCTCTATAAAGCGCAGCTCTACAACCTGAGCTCCAAGATCAGCGGCCGCTTTGCGTTACCTGAAAATATGGGCGTGGGTACTGAGTGGAAGGCCGCCCGGTGGAGCAGGGCTCGCCTGGTCCTGGGCATTTCTGATTTAAGGGGCATCCGCAATCGTCCTGTGCTCGCCTGGAACGGAAAGCCCTTCGAATTTACATCGAGCAACTCCGACACCACAGCCCACGGCATTCAAGTGGAGTTCGGCACTGCCGAAGGCATGGCCGGTCGGGAATTTTCTTTCGAGATTCCCTTGGATCTCACAGGCACCAAGCAATTTTCCGTGGCCCCAGTGGCGGAGCGCACCGAAATGACCCTTCGATCAGACTGGCCCGATCCCAGTTTTGAAGGCCGTTTTCTGCCGCAGGACCGGCAGGTGGGGCCCGGCGGATTCGAGGCTCATTGGCAGGTGTCGGGGCTCGCGAGAAACTTATCGAAAATGCTCGACGGGAGTAAAGAATCTTTCACGCCAGAGGCCTTTGAAGTTTCCTTCATCCGCCCCGTGAATCTTTACCTCCAATCTGAGCGGGCCGTAAAATATGGATTCTTATTCGTGGGTCTGACTTTTGCGGCCTTCTTGATGTTCGAGCTGCTAAAGAGGCTGCGCATCCACCCCATGCAGTACCTGCTGGTGGGTCTGGGACTGGCCATGTTTTTTTTACTGCTGATTAGCCTTGCGGAGCACATCGGCTTTCTGAATGCCTACCTCGCGGCTAGCGCATCCTGCATCCTGCTGTTGGGTTTCTACCTGGAGCAAGTATTGCTAAGCCGATTTCTCGGATGGAGTTTCGCCACTTCATTGGCTGTTCTGTTCGGAGTCCTTTACGGCCTGCTCATGTCTGAGGACAACGCGTTGTTGATGGGCTCGATATTGCTTTTCTGCGCGCTCACGGCGGTCATGCTGGCGACCCGAAAATTAGACTGGTACGGGATCTCTCAAAAAGGGGCCGTCACGGGCTCCTGACACCAAGTGTCGATCAAAAAAAATTCACCACAGAGACACAGAGGACACCGAAAAAGACAAGCTGGTCGCAGCGCGGCTAATTGCCGCAACTCAATTGAGAACAAAGATGGGCCACGCTTATTTGTAACCCGCGAAAATCCGTGCAATCCGTGGCTAATAATTTTTAGATATGAGATCCATCCAGGGTCCTTTTTTGGGCCACGGATTCCCTGGATTTACACGGATTTTAAACAAAAAAACGCGTCGGGTGTGGCGCGGTCCATTCTGAAGAATTCCATTTTTCTCAGTGTCCTCTGTGCCTCTGTGGTAAGTCTTCTTTAATTTTTGGATGGGAATCCAAATGAGAAAGCCGTGTGAAAATCAGGCCCGTGGTCCCCATTTCAGAAAATCAGCCCAACCTTTCCGCCCGCATCTATTCCGTGGACATTCTTCGCGGGCTCATGGCCATGGCGGTGGTTTGCTACCACGCCTCCCTTTGGTACGGGCTTTTCGAGCCGGGAACGCGGTCGGCCATGACCTTGGCAAAGATGGGCGTCTATGGCGTCCAGGGATTTTTCATCATCAGCGGCTTCTGCTTTTTCCATCTCTATGGTCGGCGAATATTCGATGGCCCCGCGCTGAAGTCTTTCTTCTTAAAACGCTGGCTGCGACTGGCCCCACTCTATTTCGTAGTGGTCATTCTCAACCTGACCTTCGGCCTAAAAGCGGGTCCCGATCCTTCCATCCGAATGCTGGTGGAAAATGGGACGCTCAGTTTCGGCTTCTTCCATCCAAATCACGCCCTGGTGGTGGGCGGCTGGTCCATCGGCGTGGAGGTGGTGTTCTACGCAGCGTTGCCGGGTCTTGTCCTCTTTGTCCGCCGCAGCCGAGCCTGGCTCTACGTCTTCGCCTTGTTGCTCATCTATGCGTCCACCTTCTACACAATGCATTGGATCCAAGAGGCGAAAGCCTGGAACCGGTTCCACGTCTATGTCCAGGTCTTCAACCACGCCTTTCTCTTTTTGCTCGGTGGCATCATCGCCCACCTGCGCTCCTTGACAGCCTTCCGCCTGAAACCCTGGATCTGCGGGGCTTTTCTGGCTTTGATCGCGCTGTTCATCTTGCGGATCAACACCGTGTTCTACGATCACTTCGATATCATGACGGGCCTAGCGCGCTATCAATACACGGGCCTCTGTGCCGCCGCCGTGCTCTGTTTCGCCTTTTGGGACGCGAAGGTTTCACGGGCCACCAAACCCCTGCTGGCCTTGGGGGATCTGAGCTACGGCACCTACCTGCTGCATCCCCCGGCCTACGCCCTGATGCTGGCCTGCGGGCGCGGCGCGGCGGGGTGGACGAATTTTTTTGCGTGCCTTCTGCTGACGCTTTTCTTCGCTTGGTGCGCCCACCGGTTCATCGAGAAACCGGCCATGGGACTGGGGCGCTCGTAGCAGCAAACACCTTGGATTTGAACCCAAGATTCTTCGTTGCTTTGCTTTTTCATGTTCGTGCCTTTGTGGTGAGTTTTCACGGGTCGGGATAGAACAGTAGACTGATGCTTTGAAGGAAGACCCCATGAGTATTGATGCCATCCTCGCCGACACTACCAAACGCATGCACGCGTCCATCGAGACCCTGCGGAAAGAGATGGCCACCATCCGCACGGGTCGGGCCAATGCGAGCCTTTTGGACACCATTCAGGTGGAGTATTACGGTGCCATGTGCCCGCTGAATCAGATGGCCTCCGTGAGTGTGCCCGAGGCATCCATGCTGGTGCTTCAGCCCTTCGACAAAAGCTCCATCAAGGCCATTGAAACCGCCATTCTGAAAAGTGAGTTAGGTCTCAATCCAGGCAATGATGGCAATGTGATTCGCCTGCCCATCCCGCCCCTCAATGAGGAACGCCGCAAAGATCTTGTGAAGGTCGTGCACCGATTGGCCGAAGAGATCAAGACCGCCATTCGCAACGTGCGCCGCGACGCCAATGACCAAGTGAAGCGACTCGAGAAAGACAAGGCCGCTGGCATCAGCGAAGACATCGCCAAAAAAGCCGCCGACGATATCCAAAAGCTCACCGATGCCCATGTCAAAGAAGTGGACGAGGCCGTGAAGCACAAGGAAGCTGAAATAATGAAGGTATGAGCAGGTATGAGGCACGAGGGGTGAGGTATGAGGTCAATTTCGATGCGGCCCTTCGGGCCGCGACCTTATGAACCTCGTACCTCATGACTCATACCTCGTACCTGTCATGACTCACACCACCTACCTGCTCTTAGCCCTTGCCGCCCTGGCCGCTGGATTCATTGACGCAGCGGTGGGTGGCGGCGGGCTCATCACCATGCCCGCCTTTCTAATCGCATTGCCCAGCGGGACGCCCTTCACGACGATCCTGGGCACCAATAAAGTCATGTCCTGCACGGGCACCACCGTAGCGGCGGGAGAATTCCTGCGCAGCGGCATCCTGGGCTGGCGGGATATGGTGGGGCCGGTGTTCGCTTCAATGGTCGGGGCCTGCGGCGGCGTGGCGCTTGCCTATTTTCTTCAAGGGCGATTCGAGGCGATGCTGCGCCCCATGATGCTCGGCCTGATGATCGCCATGCTGGCCTTCACTCTTTTGAAGCCCGAACTCGGCAGCCTGCACGCACCGAAATTTGGGGAGGTCCATCAAAGGAGCCTGGCCATGCTCATCTCGCTGGCCTTGGGTTTCTACGATGGATTCTTCGGGCCTGGCACGGGATCGCTGCTCATCTTTTTGTTCGTGGCGATGCTCGGCTTTGATTTCCTGCGGGCTTCGGCCCTGGCGAAATCCGTAAACTGGGCCTCAAACCTGGCTGCCATGAGTCTGTTTCTGTGGAAGGGAAGTTGGATTCCCCTCGTGGCCATCATCATGGCCATCGCCAATGGTCTTGGCGGTTACCTGGGCGCCCACGTCGCACTGGAAAAAGGCAGCGGCTGGGTTCGTGCCATGTTCATCGTGGTGGTCAGCGCTTTGATCCTGCGATTAGGCTGGCAGGTGTGGGGAGGTTGAGGTTGTGAGGCTATGAGGTATGAGCGATGAGCATTGGACTCATGGCTCATACCTCATAGCCCAACGGATCATTCGATGAATTTCGAATAACGCCTTAGGATTAGTCAGATGTCTTCCAATCGCCCCGCCCCCTTTCTGCTGGATCTATTCGTGCGCAGCGCGAGGTTCTTCTACCTTCTTTGGGGCGGGATGCTACTGACCTCTATATCGGTGTACAACCGCCTGCGGCCTCCGGCCTTCCTATGGAAATGGCCTAGCGTGGCGCGGTTCTTCATGGGCTCGTGGGGCCGCGGTTTGTGCCTGGGTTTGGGAATCGTCATGGCCATCGCCGCGCTCATCGAGGTATGGAATCTCGTGGACAAGCTGCTTGTGAGGTTTCTACCTGATTCAGAACGTGAGCATTAGCAATGTCCTTCGAGGCCTTCATCGCCAATCGCTATCTCACCACTCGCAAAAAGGGGGCGTTCGTTCGGATCATGGTGCGGTTTGCCCCCACCGTCGGCGAGCGTAGCGAGACGCGGAAGATGATTGGCGGCTTTTCCCCCAGCGGGCGGAGCGCACCATGACCCCCACCTTCGAGGCCTTCATCGCCAATCGCTATCTCACCACTCGCAAAAAGGGGGCGTTCGTTCGGATCATGGTGCGCTTCGCCCGCTGGGGGATCGCCTTGGGGGTCTTTGCCATGGTGCTGACGCTCGCGCTGATGAACGGTTTTCGTGAAGAAATCCAATCCAATCTTTTTTCCGCCACGGCCCACTTCAGCGTCTTTCATCTGGCCGGTGACCTTCCCGATACCGCCGCTGCATTGAAAATCATTCGGGGCGTCAAAGGGGTAAAGGCTGCCAGCCCCATGCGCTTCGAGAAAGGGTTACTGCGGCTGCCCGGCGTGGACGGACCGCCCGAAGCGGTCGCAGTGAAAGCCATTGATCCGAGTTCTGCGAATGCCACATCCAGTATTTTCGATTCAGTGAAACCCATCTCCATCGCACAGTTGCAAGAAGGCGATATCGTGCTGGGCCGTGAGCTGGCGGACCGTTTGAGGCTGCGCGTGGGAGACACCGTTGCCATCGCCACACTGCGACTCCAGCTAGGCCTGGCAGGCCTCCAACCAAAACTCCAAGCCTTCAAAGTGGCGGGTATTTTCCAGAGCCACATCGCCGAGTACGACACCAACTGGGTCTTTGTCCACATCCTGGATGCAGAAAGGCTGGCCCACACCGACCAGGCGGAAATGATCGAAGTACGCGCCGACAATATTGATGCCATCGGTATTGTCAAAACCGCAGTGCTGGCGGCGTTGAACCAGGAAGGTCACGGTGGGTTTCTCTCCACGGATCTGCGTGATACCAACAAGCCACTTTTCGCGGCCTTGAAGGTGGAAAAATGGTTGTTCACCGCCATCCTTTCGCTCATCGTCCTGATCGCAGCTTTCAACATCGTGTCGAGTCTGGTGCTCTTCGTTACCGAAAAGCGCCGCGATCTCGGCGTGCTGCTTTCCCTGGGCGCGACACCGCGCCAAATCCAGCGACTGTTCGAGCTGCAAGGCCTTCGCATCGGCGCCGTGGGCACGCTCTGGGGCCTCGGCCTGAGCGTGCCTTTTTGTCTGATCGCCGACCGATTCAAGCTCGTAAAACTCCCCAGCGCGGTGTACGACTTCATCACCTACGTTCCATTTCGGCTCCACTTTTTTGATTTGCTGCTCGTCACGATCTTCCCGCTTTTGGTGGCCTGGTGGGCCTCTCGCTACCCGGCCAAACGCGCGGCAGCCCTGGACCCTGTGGACGCGCTGAGGGCCGATTGATGTTGACCAACACCTATCTCTTTTTGGATACCGAAACCGGCGGGCTGGACTCCCGCAGCCACAGCCTGCTGAGCCTTGGGCTCGTGGTGGGCGATGCGTCGGGCGTCGAAGACAGCCGGGAAATCCTCATTAAGCACGAGCCGTATATTCTCACCGGCGGCGGAATGAAGGTGAACCGCATTGATCTGGTGAGGCATCACGAAAGGGCGCTGACGCCTGCGGACGCGCTTTCGGCGCTGGATGAGTTCCTGAACCGCCACTTCGACGAATCCACGCGGCTCACATTGGTGGGCCACAACATAGCCTTCGATCAGGCCTTTCTCTCCCAATTCCTGCTCACGGCGGGCCGCGACCCCGAGCTTCGTTTCCTCCATCGCGTCGTGGATACCCACAGCATCGCCAATGCCCTGCGTGACGCAGGAAAGCTGGACCTCCCAAAACTCAGCAGTGACGAGCTTTTCAAGCATTTTGGGATTCTCGTTCCCGAGGACAAAAGGCACACGGCCCTTGGGGATTCGCTGGCCACTTTTCAGCTCTATTGGAAGCTGGTGGAGCGGATGAAATGATCGGGCAACGGCTCACCATTGTGGATCTTCACAAGACCTATCCCGGCTCCGAGCATCCAGTGTTCGATGGGTATTCCCTCGATGTGGAACCAGGCTGCATTTGCGCCATCACCGGGGTCAGTGGCGTGGGCAAGACGACGCTGTTGAATTGCGTGGCGGGACTGGATCGCTGGGAGGGCGGCGCTATCCGCATTGGCGATTCAGCGGTCCCCGAATCCGCTGAGGCGCGTTCGCTCTACCGCCGCGAGCACGTGGGCCTGGCCTTTCAACAGCCGCATCTTTTGCCGGAATTTACGGTGCAAGAAAACCTGGAAATGCCCTTCCGCATCGAAGGCGGCCTCACGGCAGACCGTGAGGCATGGATTCAATCCTTGTTGGAGATGGTGAGCCTGTCGGACCTCGCGGCGCGTCTGCCCAGTCAGCTCAGCGGCGGCCAGGCGGCGCGGGTGGGATTGGCTCGGGCGCTGG
>JAYVXV010000352.1:0-10002 GCA_043784905.1 Holophagaceae bacterium
CGGGGGGCGCGCTCAGCGACGTGGCACCCACGCTGCTCAAACTGATGGGTGTAGCCCAGCCGGTAGAAATGGACGGCAAGAGCCTTTTCTAATTTCTCGAAGCGGTTACTTCCCTCGGTTGCTGCTCCGCGTGTGGGCGGCCCCACCGGCGTTTCCTGCGGGTTTGGTGCTGGCCTTCACTTTGGGCATGGGGCTTTTGCCGCCGGCGGGTGCGGGCTTGTTGTTGTCGGAGGAAACCTCGGCTTTCTTTGGGGTGAGGTTTTTCATAATGTCGGCGGCTTTGGATAAATCAGGCTTCACGCTCATAAATCCTCCTAAAATCTTTGCTGAATTCATCCTAGCGCCATTGCGGTGGGAAGCGTATCTTAGGTCCGCTAAACCCACCAAGGAGGTTCCGATGAAACTTACCCTAACTTTGGCCCTCGGCCTTAGTTTGGTCGCCGCCCCAGCGCCGCGACAGGACAAACCCGACCACAAGAAAGCAGCGCCTTCAATGGCCGATATGATGCCCAAGCCCGGGCCGGAAATGGCCAAAATTAAGGGCTTGGTGGGGAATTGGAATGTGGAAGAGACCATGGAAACCAGCCCCATGGGTCCTGGCGGCAAGGGGCATGGCATCAGCCACGTCACCTCGGGCCCAGGGGGGCTCTCGATCCTCATTGACTACCATTCTACCGGTGGCCATATGAAGGGCTTCAAGGGCCACGGCGCCATGGCCTGGGATGTCGAAATCAAGGCCTACAAGGAGATCTGGACCGACAACATGGCCCCCATGATCATGGTCCAGACGGGTGATTGGGATGGCGGCAAGCTCGTCATGAGTTCCGAAGGCACCATGATGGGCAAGCCCTTCAAGGGCCGTGACAGCTTCACGGGCCTAGGCACAGACACCGTGACGATGGAGTCTGAAATGTCTATGGACGGCAGCCCCATGGCCAAAGTCATGACCCTCGTCCACAAGCGCATAAAGGCCGAGGAGAAAAAGGCCGAAGTGGTCAAGCCGGAAGAGAAGAAAAACTAGGTTTTCATTCCCACATGCAGGGCCACGATGCCGCCGGTGAGGTTGGTCCAACGGACCTTCTCGAATCCAGCGGCCTCTAGTTCTGCTGCGAGTTTTTCCTGGTTTGGAAATTCGCGGATGCTTTCGGGCAGGTAGGTGTAAGCGGCTTTGTCGCCAGAAAGGATGGCGCCGATACGGGGCAAAACTTTGAGTGAATACCAGACGTAAAGACCGCGAAAGCCAGGAATCACGGGCGTGGAGAACTCCAGAATCGTGAGTTGGCCGCCGGGTTTTAGCACCCGCAGGCATTCCGCGTAGGCTTTGTTTCGGTTCTCTACGTTGCGAATTCCGTAACAGATGCTGAGGCCATCAAACGATTCATTCTTGAAAGGCAAAGCCTGGGCGTCCGCGTCGCTGCTGGCCCAAATCAGCGCGTCGAGCTTCTTCTTCTTGAATTTCAGTGGACCTAAGCGAAGCATGGCATGGGTAAAATCCGTGCTCAACACTTCGGCGCCGCATTTGGCCAACGCGATGCTCGAATCTCCGGTGCCCGCGGCCACATCGAGCATACGTTTGCCTTTGCTGGCGCCGCTGACGCGGGCCATCCGCCACCACCAATAAAAATCAATGCCCCCGGAAAGTACGTGGTTCAAGAGATCGTATTTCCCGGCGATGCCCGTGAACATTTCTTGGACCTGTTTTCCCTTGGGCACATCACCTCCAAGACTCCATCATCGCAAGTTCAGAGCGGTTGACCATAGGTAGGGCTGGCAAATCCCGAAAGTCGGCGCCATGATCCTTGCGTTTCCTTGGAGGAACCATGACCGCCATTGCCACCACCGAACCAATCGCAGAACAGGTCAAGGGCGGATCTTTTCTGCTCACGCCCATCGGGCAATTGCCCCAGTTCACGCCGGAAGAACTTTCCGATGATGCCAAGGAGTTTGCCCGCGCCGCACGGGATTTCATGCAGGGGGAAGTTCTGCCGAAAGATGAGGCCATTGACCATCTCGATCTACCGCTCACCATCGAGCTGTTACGCAAGGCAGGCGAATTGGGCCTGCTGATGATCGAAATTCCAGAGAAGTACGAAGGCCTCGAACTGGACAAAAAGAGCTGCCTGCTGGTGCTCGAAGAGATGAGCAAACAGGCATCATTCAGCGTCAGCTACGGTGCGCACACGGGCATCGGAACTTTGCCGATTGTCTATTTTGGAACCGAGGAACAGAAACAACATTATCTGCCGAAGCTGGGCAGCGCCGAGCTGCTGGCGGCCTACGCGTTGACCGAAGCAGGCAGCGGCTCCGACGCCATGGCAGCCAAAACCACTGCGGTGTTGGACGGGGATCATTGGGTTTTGAATGGCACCAAGATGTGGATCACCAACGCGGGATTCGCCGATGTTTTTTGCACCTTCGCCAAGGTGGATGGTCAGCATTTCAGTTGCTTCATTATTGAAAAAACGGATCCTGGCGTAAGCACGGGCGCAGAAGAAAAAAAACTCGGGATCAAAGGCAGTTCCACGCGAACGCTCATTCTCGAAAATTGCCGTATTCCCAAAGACCGGCTGTTGGGTGAGATCGGCAAAGGCCACAAGATCGCCTTTGGGATCCTCAACATCGGGCGATTCAAGCTCGGTGCAGGCTGCATCGGTGGTGCCAAGCGCGTGATTGAATACACCCTGAAATACACCGGTGAGCGCCTACAGTTCGGCAAGCCACTGCATGATTTCGGGCTCATTCAGCAAAAGCTCGCGGACATGGCCACCAAAATTTTTGTGGGCGAAAGCATGAATTTCCGAACCATCGGCTACATTGACGACGCGCTTGCGGAAACCAGTTGGGACGACGCCGACGGTAGCTCCGAAAAAATGAAGGCCATTGATGAGTTCAGCATCGAAGCCAGCATTGCAAAAGTTTGGGGCAGCGAGGCCTTGTTTTGGATCGCGGATGAGGCGGTGCAGTGCTTCGGCGGTTATGGGTTTAGCGCCGAATACCCACCTGAAAAAATCTACAGAGACTGCCGTATCAATCGCATTTTCGAGGGCACCAATGAGATCAACCGTCTTCTCATTGCCGGTACGCTGCTTAAGCGCGCCATGAAGGGCGAACTGCCGCTTATGCAATACGGGCAACAGGTGGCGAAAGAAATCTCGAATCCGCCCAAGGTCGCCGCGTTTACGGGCCCGTTGGCACGGCTCAAACACGGCGTGGAACTAAGCAAGCGTCAGTGCATGTTGGCTTCAGGGTTGGCCGTGCAGGTACTCGGCCAAAAGCTCGTGGACAATCAGGAAGTCATGGCTCGCATGAGCAACATGATGATGGAAATCTACGCCATGGAAAGCGCCGTCGTGCGTGCCGAACGAATGTTGGAGGCCGGCCATCGCTGGGCGGAAATCGCCCGGGATTTCACCGAACTCTACGTCAACGAAGCCTGGCATCGCGTCCACGGCGACGCGCGAATGCTCTGCGCCGACATCACCGATGGAGAGGGCCTTCGCCACGCCCTCGCGGGCGTCAAGGCTTTCTCGGAATTTCATCCCACCAGCAGCGCGAGACTCCGCGGTCGCATTGCCTCGCAGTTGATTCAAAAAGGCGGATACCCCATCGAATTAGCCTAAAAGAAAGACACAAAAAAGCCCCCATAATTTGGGGGCTTTTTTGTGGTTTGCATAGGGTTCAGGATTAATGGCGGCCATCATTTCGACCGCGCTCAGCAGGTGCAGAGGGCTTACTTTCCTGGCGAGTCTCCTGCCTGGGAGCGGACGGCTGGGGTGCCGGACGACTCTCCTGGCGAGGCTCCTGGTGACTCTCCTGGCGAGGTGCTGGACGATCTTCGCGGGGCGGGGCCGTGTGGTTTTCCTGACGCGGCGCGGGGCGGGATTCTTCCCGAGGCGCCGGGCGGTATTCCTCCCGTGGCCGATCCCGAGGTGGAGTGGGCCGCTCATCCCGATACGAATCGCGAGGACGGTCCTCAAAGCGCTGGGCAGGCCGATCCGCAGGGCGGTCATTTGTGCGGGAATCCGTCCGGCTGTTGCCGCGATCCATAGAACGATCAGTAGTTCGGTCGGTGCGATCAGTGCGGTCAGCGTGATCCACCGCTCGGTCGGTCCGTCCGTTAACCGGATCTCGGGGGCGGTCGGGCTGACGAGTATTGGCGCCCGGTGTGTCCTGGTTCCGGGGGGGGAAGGTGGGACCGGAATTCGAGCGGTCCACGCGCACCGCACCGCGATCCGTCGCGATGACGCCACGGCCATTGGAAGCATTAGAAGTGCCATTCATCGGGCCGTTATTTCCATTCCCGCGAGTTTCAAAAGGAACTCGTCCGACACGATCACCGCCCTGGCTGCTGGCGGGGCCTAGGTTCACGGTGCGGCCGGTGGTGGCCAGCGCGGCGCGTTGGTAGGAGACCATGCGATCCTGGGCGACGCTACGGTTGAACGCGGTTCCGAGCTGGCCTGGATTTTGGAATTCAGTTCGCGTGGCGATCACCGGTGAGGTGCGCCAGGGCGGCGTAAGGCTGCGGCCACCGGGGCCCCCAGAGGTCCAGTTCGTGGTGCCGGTGCCCCCAGACATCCGCGCGATGACGTTGTGATCAGACACGAGACGCGTGTTGATGTTGGTCACGTTGATGAAGTTCACATTCACTACGTTCCAGGCGTGGTAGCCGTTCCAGGCACCATAACCCCAGGTGCAGGGCTGGTTGTAATAACTCAAGGGAGCCCAGCCGCAATACCCGCTGTTCCAGTTCCAGGCCACCCACGCGGGGCTGTAGGAGGAACCAGGGCACCAGTACCAGCCAGCGCCCGAGCTCCAGCCCCAACGGCCATAGTGGTAGGTGACGTAACCCCAAGGCTCATCGCTAACCCAGGTGAGGCCGCCCGTGTAGGCGCCCCAGCGGCCGCGCTGATAGGGCCGCCAATCTGAACTGCTGACCCTGGGACGCCAAACCCAACCGACATCCTCGACCTGACCCCAGGAGCCATTTTCATCGAGATCATCGCTGTAATAGCGCACATCCGTAGGCACGTAATCCCATGATTTTCCGCGACGTGCGACGAGGTAGGAATCGCTCCAGGCATCGAATTCATCCTGGTCGTAGGTGTTGTAGCTGCGAACGCGATCCAAGCGATCCTGACCGCTATAAACCGTGAGCCGTTCACCCGCGGTGATGCGTGCTTGATCGCGCTCGTTGGAAAAATTGATGCGACCCGAACTCACATGCACTTTAACGCTGCGGTCCGAATCCACCTGAATAGTGGCGTTCGCACGGCCATCCATGGTGGCACTGCCTGACGGTGTATCAATGCGGATGCGCCCCTCGCTATCGGAACCCAAGTTCACGCGCAGACTGCCTCGGTCCAGGCGCAGCAGCACCTGGCGCGAGCCATCCTTGTCGGTGAAAAGCGCCGCAACGGTAAATTGAGTGTTGCGGCCAAATGCTACGCGAGTTCCATCTCCCAGTTGCAGGACGCCACGGCCTCGACTGTCCACCACGTCGCCTTCGGCGATGGGTGTGCCTCGGGAGAGCGCTTCGTCGGTGTCGCCCTTTCGGATGCGGACATCGCCATCCAGCACCTTGACCTCTGCATAGCGGTAAGCAGCCTCGCCCTGATAAACCTCGTCACCTTCGGCGGCGGTGGGCATGGGAGTGGGAGTGGCCGCGCGGGCGGTCAAACCCAGTGGAGCTGAAACCACCAGGGCCGCAGTTAACATCGAAAGATTCGAGAGGCTTGCAATTCGAGCTTTCCAGCTTCGGACGGTGCGCAGGGTCAACATGATGGGACCTCCTCATGAATTGGATGCCGGGAGCAAGGAGAAAGCTTCCGGAGCTTAGGCGGGTTCATGCCAAGGCCGTGCCAGCATGTAAAAGGATTCATTCTTTCGGGAAAGGTATGAAGGCTGTGCCTGTGAGTGAGGCATCGGCGGCGCGGCTCAGTTTGGCGAATTGGGGCAGCAATACCAACCACGGTAACGACCAGCGGCGAGGGGTATCGCTTTCAGTTTTTTCAAGCAACTCCAAATAACCAGGGGTGAGTTGGATGGAAAAATCGCGACCGGGCGGCAGCGGCAGATAAACGATCTGTGCCGTGGCGGGATGCACCACCGTGAGGATGCGTTCTCCATCATCAAGAATCCACAAGAGGCCCTGAAGCGCGGGGCGAAAATCCTCACCGCTCCAAGGAAGTGCCGAAAGCCCTTTTGTGAATGAGGTTTCCGATGGGAATGCCCAGGATCGGTCCCCAAGATTCAAGGGAATTCCAGCATCGCGCCAAGCCTGAATGGGTCTGCCTGGTAGGCCCACCCGCAAACGCCGATGGCCTCGGGCGTCCGATACGAGCAGCGTACCGTCTTTGGCGAGACTAACTTTCAGGGGCCCCGTGGAGGGGGTTTCTGAAATCGGTTTCACGGGTTCATCTGCGCCGAGGCCTGCATGCCAAGCCAAGGCTGGCGCGATCTCCCAGGGCAGCGGTTGTTGGCGCGCCTGAGCCGCGAGCGGAAGGGCCGCGAGCCCCAAGAAACCTATAAAAAGGAATCCTATGAAGCCGGTGTCCAGCCGCATAGGGCCTCCAGATTCTGCGTACTCAATTCCGCCAGGTGCATGCTGCTCATGCCGCGCAGCTCAGCCACATGATTCGCTGTGAAACGCACGAAGGCGGGCTCGTTGGTTTTTCCTCGGTAAGGCACGGGCGCAAGAAAGGGTGCGTCGGTTTCCACCAAGATGCGGTCGCTGGGCGCCCAGGCGGCGACTTCGCGGATGGCGTGAGCATTCTTGAAGGTAACAATGCCGGAAAAACTGATGTAGAAGCCCAAATCTAGGGCACCTTCAGCAAAAATTTTGTCTTCGGAAAAACAATGGATGATGCCGCGAACTTCTTCGGCGCCCTCGCAGCGCAGGATCCGCAAAGTCTCCTGGGGCGCGGATCGCGTGTGGATCATCAGGGGCTTCCGAATTTTCTTGGCAAGCCGAATTTGAGCGCGGAAAACGTCTTCCTGCTGATCCCGGGGGCTTAGGTCGTAGTGCCAATCCAAACCGGTTTCGCCCACAAAGCGAACATTTTGGTCGCGTACCAGGGCTTCCAGATCCGTGGCAGTGGACGCGTTCCAGGATTTCGCTTCGTGGGGATGGACGCCGAGACTCGCTTGGATGCTGGGGCTGGCTTGAGTCAAAGCCAGCACCGCACGGCAGTCATCCAGATCCGTGCCCACGGCGATGAAACCGGTGACGCCTTCGCTCCTGGCGCGTGCCAGGGTTCCCTCCACCTGATCTTGAGCCAGGTAGGTTCCGGTCAAATGGCAATGGGCGTCCACGAGCATAAAGAGATTCTCTCCGAGAGCAGGAAGCATTGTCCCACGGCCTGAACATCGCGGCGTCAGCGGCCTTGTGCGTATCATCTATACGCAGCTATGGCCCTTCCTTGCGCTGCATCGCGGCTGACCTCCGTCGCGGCGCCGCCTCATTTTGAAACACGCTCTCATGCCCCAACCCCGGACCATCCTCATCGTGGACGACGAGCCCGGCATCCGCCGTAGCTTGGGCGAGACCCTGAACGATGAGCACTATGCGGTGCTGAAAGCGGAGCGTGGTGAACAGGCTCTAGAATTGTTGCAGAATCCCGACAGCGAAGGCATCCACCTAATGCTGTTGGATGTCTGGCTGCCCGGCCTAGATGGGCTAGAGACTTTGAAGCAAGCCAAAGCGCTGCGCCCGGATCTCCCGGTGGTGATGATCAGTGGCCACGGCAACATTGATACGGCCATGCAGGCCACCAAGCTCGGTGCTTTTGATTTCATCGAGAAGCCCATTGATCTGGATCGGTTGCTGTTGGTGGTGGGCAACGCCCTGAATCAATCACGGCTCGAACTGGAAAATCAGCGGCTCATTCAAGAAGTAGAAGGCGAGCGATTTTTCCAGGCTGAAAGCGCCGCCATGAGGCGGTTGATGGCCGACGTTAAACTGGTGGCGCCCACCGATGGACGGGTGCTGATTACGGGGGAAAACGGCAGTGGCAAAGAGGAAATCGCTCGGCTTCTCCATCGAGGGAGTGCGCGGAAAGATGGCCCTTTTATTGAAGTGAATTGTGCGGCGATCCCTGAAGAACTGATCGAGAGCGAACTCTTCGGCCATGCAAAAGGTGCGTTCACCGGCGCCATCCGCGATCAGCGCGGGAAATTCCGCGAGGCCGATGGCGGGACGCTGTTTTTGGATGAAGTCGCCGATATGTCGCTGAAGACCCAGGCCAAGGTGCTGCGCGCCTTGCAGGAAGCCCGCATTGAACCGGTGGGCGGGGGTGGGGCGGTGGCGGTGGATGTGCGCGTTATCGCGGCCACCAATAAAGATCTGGCAGAAGAGATTAAGGCCGGCCGATTCCGTGAAGACCTGTATTTCCGTCTCGCGGTGGTGCCGCTTCGTGTGCCGCCTTTGCGGGAGCGAGCCGAAGAGCTCATCACCCTTGCGGAGGCTTTTATCGCGCTCATCGCCAGGATCTACGGGCGTCCGCCCAGACGGTTGGCACCGGATGCGAAAGACACGCTGCTGGGGCACGATTGGCCCGGCAACGTGCGCGAACTAAAGAATCTCATGGAGCGCGCCGTGATCCTGAGTCGAGGCGCCGACATCACCGCCAGGGACCTGGGGCCTTTGGCGGCGCGGCATATGGCGGAGCCGGATCCCTTTTCATTTCCATCCTTCGCCAGTCTGCGCGAAGCCCGCGACTGGTTTGAGGGTGTCTACATCCAGCGTGAGATCCGAACGCAGAATGCCAATATGACGCGGGTGGCTGACGTATTGGGCCTCGACCGCTCGAACCTGTACAAACGGCTCAAAGCCCTGGGCATTGAGGCGAGGGAATCGTGAGCCGCAAGTGGTTCAAGATTGGCGAAGCCGCCAAGCTCATTGGCGTGGGGCCCAAAGAGCTCCGCTACTGGGAATCGCAGATTCCAGAGATTCAGCCGCGAAGGTCCAAAGGGAACTTGCGCTACTACCATTTGGATGAATTACCGCGTCTTCAGCGCATCCAAGGCTGGCTTGTAGAAGGTCTCACCGTTCGGGATTGCCGGGAGCTGCTCCTCACGGGACACTTGGCGCGGGGCCTGCACGACGTCCTCGGCATCGAAGTTCCGGTGTCCAAAGCATCCAAAAAATCAGGCGGGCGCAAAGCTGCGGACGTAACGATGAGCGGGGTGGCTTCATCTCTTTCCCAAGGCATTTCAATCGAAAAAGTGAAAGCCATCGAAACGGCGCTAAAGCAGCTCCATGAGCGGCTCTCCACGCCTCTGGTTTGATTGATTCCGAATGTTGCGGTTGTGCTCCTGGACCAAGGCTTCGGGCCTCAGGCATCGGGCGTCGTTGTTGGTATTGGATGGATCATCCTGTCCGACAGCACACGAAGCAACCCACAACAACGAGGCCTGACGCCCGAGGCCTTTTGACATTGGGCACAATCGCAAAATCCGGGAGGAATCATAAGGGCCGGACCCTTTCGAGCCCGGCCCCTTACGTCAATCAAGGCTTAGGCCTTGGCGGGAGTCGCCGTGGCTACGGGAGCCTTCGGCGCTTTCGTAAGCTTGGAGTGCTTCGTATGGCGACGATGACGATGCTTGGTGCCCTTGATGTTTGTCATCGAAACCTTAGTGGTCTTGCCTGAAGTCGTGTTGGTTTTGATGGCAGGTTTCACGGTGGAAACCTTAGCCGATTGCACAGCAGGCGCAACGACAGGCGCAACGACGGGAGCCTTGACAGCCTTGGATTTGGAAGCCTTCGCAGGAACGCCAGCTACGAGGGCGGCGCCGCAAAGTAGTGAGCCCGCAAGCACGAGCGCAAAGCGTTGGGTGAAGGTGGACATTGAAATCTCCTTGCCGCGTCGGCGGCGATGTGTGGGATCAAGCCGTTTGATCAAAATAAATTTGTCATCGCGATGGCGGTCCGGCATAAGGGGCCGTAACAAAATACCCAGAAAAGCACTGGTTATTTCGCAACGGCTCCTAACCACGCAGTCATAG
>JAYVXV010000353.1:0-3075 GCA_043784905.1 Holophagaceae bacterium
TCCATCAGGACTTCCCGCAAGCGGGTTGAATCCTCCAAAGCCGGGCCCATGGTGATGACGATCTTGGTCTTGCGCACAGGTGGTACCTCTCAATGCACAAGTATTCCACAGGGTTTTCCGCAGGGCCGGGTTTCTCGCCTTGCGAATTTTCTTTCAACCGAGCTTTCCATCGGCGTGAAGCGGTGTTACAACCATGTGCTCTTTCGAATTTGGAGTGGCGGATATGCGTGAACAGCTGCGAAGCCTCGTGGCAGAAATGGTGCGGAAGGGCATTCCTTTGGAGATGGCCACGCGTGAGTTCGAGCGCGCTTTTCTCGAAGAAGTCCTCGCCAGTCATCAGGGAAATCAAAGCGCCGCCGCCCGCCAGCTGGGTATCCATCGCAATACTTTCTCCAAAAAGCTAGAGACGCCTCCCGCACGATTGCGCCGCGTGGTCTTGGCGAGCTAGGCGTCAGCCCAAAAAAGTGATCCAAGGCCGCGCCCGCATCCAAAGGCCCCTGCTGCAAGTGGCCCTGAACCCGCGATTCCGTGTCTTCCGCGAGGTTCTGTGTCTTCGGTGACCAGATTATTTTGTGACGGCTCCAAATAGCCTTAACGCCCGGCTTCGCGATTGGGTTCGGCGGAGCCAACGGTGTAGCCTGAAGCCTGCCCCGAAATTTGTAGCCTGGAGCCCGCAATGCAAAAGCTCGCCATCAATGGTCTTGGCCGCATCGGTCGCTTGGTGCTGCGCCAATTGGTGAAAGATCCCCACGTGCAAGTCGTGGCGGTGAATGACCTCACCGACTCAGCCACCCTCGCCCATTTGATGAAGCACGATTCCATTCACGGCACCGCCGATTTCCCCGTGGCCGCAGACGGAAACTACTTGGTATTGAACGGCAAGCGCATCAGGGTCTATGCGGAAAAAGATCCGCTGCTCATTCCTTTTGGCGCGTTGGGGGCACAAGTGGTGCTGGAATGTACCGGCATATTCACGAAGAAAAAGGCTGCCAGCGCCCACATCCAAGGCAGCGTGAGTCACGTCATCATCAGCGCTCCGGCCGATGACGCTGATCGCACCGTGGTCATGGGCGTGAACGAGCAGGAGATTGATCTCAAGAACGAGACCGTGCTCTCCAACGCTAGCTGCACCACCAACTGTTTGGCGCCAATGGTGCAAGTGCTGGATCAAGCCTTCGGTGTCGAATACGGATTCATGACCACCATCCACAGCTATACGAACGACCAGCGCATTCTTGATCTGCCCCACAAAGATCTGCGACGGGCCCGGGCCGCAGCTTTGAGCATGATTCCCACCAGCACCGGTGCAGCCAAAGCCATCGGCTTGGTGATGCCGCACTTAAAAGGTCGGCTGGATGGCGTGGCGGTGCGGGTTCCCACCGCCGATGTGAGCCTCACGGATCTCACCGCAACGCTCAAAACCGATGCCTCGGTGGAGGCCGTCAACGCAGCTTTTAAAAAAGCCAGTCTCGATGGCCCTTTGGCTCCTTACCTTGAATACCTCGAAGAAGAACTGGTGAGCGTGGATCTCATTGGCAGCCCCGCCAGTTGTAGCTTCGACCCCTTCATGACGAAAGCCTTGAGCCCGCGCTTGGTGAAAATATTCGGCTGGTACGACAACGAATGGGGTTATTCCGCAAGACTCAGGGACCTTTGCATTCACGTGCTGAACAGGCTTTGAGCTATGGGTTACTAACCCTATGATCGCCATCAATGGCCTGGGCCGCATCGGGAGGCTGGCCACTCAGCGATTGGCTCTGGAAGCACCTTTACAGCTCTGTGCGCTCAACGATCCCGCAGACCTAGACACGCTGGTGCACCTGATGCGCCACGACTCGGTCCACGGAGCCACCACCGTTCCCGTGAGTGGTTTTCGAAATGAAGGCCAGGACTGGCTCCGCATCGGAGACGTTGAACTACCCCTTTTTCACGAGACCGAACCCGAGCGAATTCCTTTCGGGCCTCGTGGGGCCAAACTGGTGATCGAATCCTCCGGCCGTTTTACGAATAAGTCCGCAGCGGTGCGGCACCTGCATGGCGGAGTAAGTCACGTCATCCTTTCCTCCCCCAGCCCCGACGCGGACATCACGCTCATCGCGCCGGTGAATGGAGTCGAACTGGACATCCATGCCCATCACGTCATCAGTAACGCGAGCTGCACCGCCCACGCTACCGCACCTATGCTGAGGGTGTTGGATGAAGCCTTTGGACTGGAGGCCGTCGGCATGAGCACGGTCCACGTTGTGACCAACGATCAGCGCATCCTGGATCTCCCCCACAAGGACCGACGCCGCGCGAGGGCCGCCTTTCAAAGCATCATCCCGACGACTTCGTCGGCTTTCGGTGCGCTGCATCGCGCCATGCCGGAACTTCCGACCCACTTCAGCGGCTTCGCGTTGCGGGTGCCAACCCTGAGCGTCAATTTGGTGGATATCACCGCCACGCTGAACTGTGATGTCAGCCTTGATTCTGTGAATAAAGTTTTTCTCGAGGTCGCCGCCACACCCCATTGGCGGAGCATCTTGGCCATCGCCGAACCGGATTTGGTGAGCCGAGATTTCACCGGCCGCCGGGAAAGTGTGCTCATGGATTTGGACCTCACGCGGGTGCTGGGAAATCGTTTCGTCAAGATTTTCGGTTGGCACGACAACGAAACGGGATACGCCGAGCGGCTGGTGGAGCTGGTGATGAAGGTGATGCGGGAGCTCTCGTCAGGCAAAAATTGAGACGGATTTGCATTCAAAAAAAATCACCATGCGGAGGGTAGCGGAGGAGCTGAGGGAAGCGGAGAAAGACAATTTCTTCTCTGACTTTCATAACCGCTTCTTTTCCTCCGCTGCCCTCCGTCTCTTCTCAGCTACCCTCCGCGTGGTCGTTTTTATCTTTAGTCCGCGAAGCTCCAAATTTGAATGTCGCTGAGTCGTTCCAAAACCCTGCGGATGACCTCGGGGCTTGAGTTTCCGTAGGTTCTTACCTGAGCTTCACCTCGGGCCGACAAATGAACGATGTGGACAGATGCACCCCCTTCAAAATCCGGGTGATGCGCGAGGGGTCTCGCGAGGGATTCCAAATCCA
>JAYVXV010000354.1:0-3050 GCA_043784905.1 Holophagaceae bacterium
TCGGTTTCAGCGAGCAGATGGATGCCGGGATTTTCGGTGCCCTCAATACCCAGGCGTTGTGCGCGAAGCTTGATCTGCCGCTCGCTTTCTTCGCCACTGGCGTACAGCACCGGTCCCGCGACCGTGGCGGCCCATTGCAGCACCAGGGTGGATTTTCCAATGCCCGGCTCGCCACCCAGCAATACGACCATGCCGGGCACCACGCCGCCGCCTAAGACTCGATCCAATTCCACCAGCCCGGTGGCGGTGCGTTCGGTCTCGGTGATCTCCACATCCGGTAAGGCCACAGGGCCGTTGTAGTGGCCCGAAGCGAAGGAGCTGCGAGTGCGCTGAAGGTCCCGTTTCAGGGTGCCGCGCACTTCTTCGATACTGTCCCAAGCGCCGCACCCGGTGCACTTTCCCATCACTTTGGGAAATCGGGCGCCGCAGGCAGTGCATTCAAAAACGGGGGTGCTTTTGGACATGGGTTCAGAGTAGGCTATTCGTCTTTATTTCGCTACTTTATTTTCAGCCAGAGCCCGCGAAAAAACAAAGCCCACGCAGAGTGAAGCGGAGAAGAGGCGGAGAGCAGCTGAGGAAGCATTGGCTTTCCTCCGCTGCCCTCAGTACCTCCGCTTCCCTCCGCGTAGTTTGCTTTTCAAATTTTGCATTTTCACCGGATGAACCTCACCACCGCGATCTTGCCATTTCGCACTTCAAAGATGGCGACGGCATGGATGGGGTCGCCGCCAGTTCCTGTGATGGCTTCCTCATCCAGTACGAAATTCCCCATCACCATGCGCTTGACGAGCTGGCAGTGGAGCTTCGTCAACTTCTGGAAACGGTCGCGGTAGCGGGCCTTGAAGGCCTCCTTGCCGCGGGCCTCCTCCTTGCCGTCGAGGCCGACGATCTGGATGTCGTCGCTGTAAGGGGCGCAGAAGGCTTCCAGGTCCCGGGCGTTGTAGGCATCAAGCTGGCGCTGGGCCAGGGCCTCGGGACCATCGGGGATGAGCGTGGCGGGGTCGAAAACACGCCCACCACGGATCACTTTGGCGATGTGGGAAAAGTTCTTCACGCCCAGGGCCGGGTCCGCGTCCAGCAGCACCAGATCCGCCAAGGCGCCGGTTGTGATATGGCCGAGATCCGCGCGGCCCATGACTTGGGCGCCGCCCATCGTGGCGGCCTTGAGCACTTCCAATGGCGTCATGCCAGCGGCTTCCATGGCGGCCATCTCCCGGAAGATCGAGGGCCCATGCAGGGTGCCGATGTTCCCGGCGTCGGTGCCCATGGCGATGGGAATGCCGGCCTTCATGACCTTCAGAAGATTCCGCGCCAGCACGGCGTTGAGTTGGATAGGCTTCGGAAGATCCAACATTTTTTGCAAGCGATCCGGCAGGGATAAACCCGATAGGTGGCGCAGGTCAAATAGCGATCCGATGACAAAGGGGTCACCCCAGGCGAGTTCTTCGGCACAAAAAGCGAACTGCTGGCTGGCGGTGCGGGTGTAGTCCTCGCGTACGATAAGGGTGGGACAGTAGATGGCCTTGCGCTCCTTCGCGAGTTTAAGAAAAGCCACGTCCACGTCCTTGTCGTCCACGCTATGCACGAGGATGTCGGCGCCCTCTTCCAAAGCTGCGGTGGCCGAGGCCAACTCCGTGGCATGGACCGCCACACGGAAGCCCAGGCGGTGGGCTTCCTCGATAGCGGCTTTCACCACAGGACGGTTCTTCTCCACCGTTTCTTGAACCGTCACCACATACCAGACCTTGATGAAGTCCGGCTTCTTCTCAGCTTCCCGCCGCACCAGAGCCCGAGCCTCGTCCGCCGTGGCGCACTTGATGATGGGCGGATCACCCAGGTCCAGCGCCTCCCGAGAAACAGAGGAGATGAGCGGTCCGGCCACCGCCACGTTTGGGGCGCGATCAGATTTCGCGGCCAGATCCCTCACCTCGAAATTCACCATGGGGCCGCCCACATCCGCCACGGAGGTCACGCCGCAGCGCAGGTAGCGCGCGAAGGTGTCCTGCAATCCCGCGCGGATGGCTTTCTGGTCCTCGGCATAGGGTTTGTGTAGGCGCAGGTCGAAGGCATCGGGCCGAGTGTAAAGGCCGCCGCTCTGGAAAAAATGGACGTGGGCATCAATGAAGCCCGGCACCAGGAACTGGCCTGCGGCCTCCACCCTCTCGGCGCCTTCGGGGATTTTCACCTTGGTGCGCGGTCCCACTTGCTCGATGTGGTCGCCTTTCAGCAGCACCACCGCATCTGGAATGCGGGTTCCATCTGGGTTCACCACCGTGGCGCCAACGATGGCCTTCAGGGCCTTCAAGGCTGGGACTGGCGTTGGGACTGGTACTTGAGCCAGGAGGGGCAGAGCCAAGCAGGGCATCAGCATTCGCATGGAAGCTCCAGAATCAGGGCAGGGGGTCAAGGAATTAGGTCGCTCATATTAGGCATATAACCATTTGAGTTTGCGCAACTGAGGAATTCAAAAATCGGATGGGTCTTGGCCATGACTCACTCTACCTCCAGGACCGCCAGACCATCCTGGCGCACGGTTTGGCCCTTCACGGGCACGATTTCTCCGACGCGAAAAGGGCGTCTTCGGCGGGTGATGGCGGGGGGAAACGCCACGGCCTCGCACAGGCCTTTTTCGTCTTCAAAGGTCAGAAATTGCATCAGCTCGCCCTTGGCCGTTCCGACGATCTTTTCGGCCACCACCAAGGCCCAGAAATTCAATCGGTGTCCTGTCTTTTCCACATCAGAGGCCCGCTGGGGGCCGCCGCCCTTGCGCATACGGACTAGAGCTGCGGGATGGACTTCGAGGGTGAGGCCCATGGTTTCCATCTCCAGGTCCGCACGATCGAAGGGATCCGTGGGCCTTGGGCGAACACCTTTGGGGACGCCGCCGAGCCGTGCCCACAGCAGCCGCGTGCGATCTCCATCCGGCGCGAAAAGATCGAAAGCCCCCGCCACACAAAGGGCTTCCATGGTGGGGAGGGAAAGCGCTACGCGGTCTAAAAGCCCCTCGATAGTTTGGAAGGGCCCTGAGGCATCGCGGGTTTCGATGAGTT
>JAYVXV010000355.1:0-3046 GCA_043784905.1 Holophagaceae bacterium
ATTGGAGAGCTGTGTTTGAGCCCCGTCGGCCTAAGCACCGTGTCCAAGTTGGCGCCATCACGTTACGCGGGGTTGATGATGGGCGTCTTCTTCTTCGCCATCGGAGCGGGAAATATGTTGGCGGGCTTCGCCGGTGGCATCAGCGAGAAACTGGCCCCCGCCAAACTTTTCGGCGGCCTTTTCGCTATTACAACGGTCATGGCAGTGGTGCTTGTGATCCTTACACCCCGGATCAAACGCATGATGGGCGGCGTCCACTAATTTGGCTTATTCCGATTCCTCTGGTTCCTGAGCTTGCTTGGTTTATGCTTGCCCTGTCTCAAACTAAAAGGGTTGGCTGTGAAGCAGGCTTTTCGCACATGGGCCGTGCTCTTCGGGTGGCTAGTCTGCCTGGGCGCATCGGCTTGGGCGCAGATCGGCTCTTCGCTGCCCAGAAAAACAAACCCGCCCGTTGATGTGGCCAGCGCGGGGCGCCTGCCCTTTCGCATCTACACCGACAAGGATGGCCTGCCTCAGAACTCCATCGAAGCTGTCGTTTTCGATGCCAATGGGTATTTGTGGATCGCCACTCAGGATGGCGCGGTGCGATTCAACGGAAGGGATTGGACCACATTGCCGATGCCGCATCCCAATGTTGCCACGTGGGTCGTCGCCATCCTTCCGGCCAGGGATGGAAGCATGTGGTTCGGCACTCGCGGTGACGGCGTTCAGCACTACCAAAATGGGCAATGGACCAGCTACGGGCCTGCGGAAAAATTCCCCGATGGTCAGGCCCTCAGTCTCATGGAAACCGTGGAGGATGGTCAATCCATCATCTGGGCCGGCACCCAAGATCACGGCCTTTGGCGCCTAAGACAGGGAACATGGGAATCAGTGGTTCCAACAGAGCCATTCAACACAGCGTTCTCGCTGACCGAAACAAAACCTTCGACGGGCCCCTCCGAACTGTGGATCACCACCGAAAAAGGCGTTTATCGCTGCCGTGGCGACATCAAGAATCACCGGGAAACCTGGGATCATTGGGGTGCCAAGGCGCTGGGTCTGCAAAATGAAATAGCCCTGTGTCTTATGCAAAGCCAGGGTCAGGATCGGCGGGAAATCTGGGTCGGCACCGAGCGCGGCTATTCGATATTCGACGGCAGCGTCTGGCATCCCACCAATGCGTCGCCGGGCCTGAACAGTGTGTACGTTTCCCGCTTCACCGAAACCCGCAATCAGCGGGGCGATCGAGTGGTGTGGGCCGCCACTGAAGGGGGCCTGGCGAAATACGAGGACGGCCGATGGTCCACCTACGACACTCGAAAAGGGATGCCGAGCAACGTGGTGCGGTGTCTCACCTCTACCCAACCCAAGGACGGCCCCACGACGCTCTGGATCGGGACTTTCGGGGGCTTGGCCCGCCTTCCACTGGGGCGTTGGCTGAACTACACCACCCTGGCAGGGCTCTCTGAGAATGTTGTGTTCAGCATCCAGGAGATGCGGGACGGAACGATGTGGTTTGGCACCCTTGGCGGGGGCCTGGATCGTTTAAAAAATGGCCAATGGACCACGTTTGAATCCATCGCCGGAAAATCCGTTACGGCGGTCATGAGTCTTCTCCACACGCATGAAACGAGTGGTGGCGAAACCCTCTGGATTGGCACCCGTGGCCAAGGCGTCGCCAAGCTCCAAGGAGATCGTTGGTCCTTTCTTGAACACAACGAACGCCTACCTGATACCTGGGTCTACGACATGAAAGAGACCCGGTCTCCGTCCGGGGATCCGGTGATGTGGATCGGCACCAGACAAGGGCTCACCCGCATCGAGAAAGGTGGGTGGCGCATTTTCAACACTCAAAATGGCCTGCCCCACAATTTCGTCGTCTCCATTCAAGAAGCGAAAAATGCGAGTGGAGAGCCAGAACTCTGGGTGGGCACCCGCGGGGGCGGCGTTGCTTGTTTGGATGAAACTCGCGGAACCTGGCGCCAATACCCGGCTTCGGACCAGCTCCCTGGAAAACGTGTGGGCCAGATTACAGAGCTAATCGGACCCAAAGGTGAGCGGCAACTATGGGTGGGTTCCCATGGCGGCGGCGCCTCTCGCCTGGACCTGGATCATCCCGAAAAGGGCTGGACTCACTTTGATACTCGGAGCCACCCAGCCCTGCCCAGCAACACCATCTACCGCATGGAACAGGATGGGAAAGGCCAGATCTACTTCTTCACCCTGCGCGGTGTGACGCGGTTCCGACCACGCGCAGATTCTGGCGCGGAGTACGAGGCTTTCACTTTCACCACAGGGGATGGCCTGCCCAGCAATGGATGCTCTCAAGGCTCCACAACCAAAGATTCCATCGGACGCATTTGGACAGGCACCGTGCTGGGAGCCGCCATGCTGGATCCCAATCTGGTGGTCGAAGACCTCGTCCAGAAACCCCTGCGCCTTGAGTCCGCCAGCCTGGTGGCCAATGGCCAGGCCTTGCAGGAAGGGACTTCCCTGCCGTACGACCAGAATCATCTGCGCTTCGACTACGCCCTGCTGAGCTATTTTCGCGAGGGTGACACCGCGTTCCGAGTGCAACTGGAGGGTCTTGATAAAACCCCCACCGAGTGGATTTTTGACTCGAAGAAGGAGTACACCACCCTTCCGCAAGGCCACTACATCTTCAAAGTCTGGGGGCGTGATTTCGCGGGCAATGTCTCGGGACCGATTGATCTCCACTTCACGATTCGCGCTGCGCCGTGGGCCACTTGGTGGGCCTACCTGATCTATGGATTTCTCCTGGCGGGCGGTGTCGTCATCTTCATTAAGGCTCGCCTGCGCATTCTTCATATCCAGAAGGAGGTGTTGGAATCTGTCGTGGAAGCCCGTACCCACGAACTGGCCGAGGCTCGTGACGAGGCCCTAACCGCCACCCGCATGAAGTCTGATTTCCTCGCCACCATGAGCCACGAAATCCGAACGCCGATGAACGGCATCATCGGAATGTCGGGCCTACTCTTAGATTCAGGGCTCCAGGGAAATCAGCGTGACTACGCGGAGACGGTCCATCACTCTGCCGAAAACC
>JAYVXV010000356.1:0-9882 GCA_043784905.1 Holophagaceae bacterium
GCGGGCGGAGGTTTCACCGGCGGTGGCAGCTCCGATTTTTCATCTAAGGGCGGAAGAATGGTGCGGGGTGTGATGGGATTTTCATCCACCGGCAGCGGATCATCTGAGAGCGGTGGAAGCAACAGATCCAGTTTTCGGATTTCGCAGCCCACGGCAGTGAGTTGCGTGTAGTAAAGCCACTTACCATCGGGCGTGGGGGCGGGATTCCAGGCGGCCGAAAGGGTGCGGGTCAACCAGTGAATCGAATCGCTGCCCTTCTCTTTTTTCCCAAGGTTCCAGGTGCCGAAATGGGTCTCGAATACGAAAGGCTGGAATTCATCGGGTCGGATGGTAGGGCTCAAATCTCTACCAAGAAAACCTTTCAGGGAGAAATGATATCGGCTGGGCTCCAATACGCCTTCCTCATTCGGAGTGCGTAAAACGAAGGAGATTCCGTCGCCCTTGGCTTTATCCCAGACCGGTGATGTAGGGACGAAACCATCTATTCTCCGCAGTCCCCATTTCGCCTGGTGATACGCCACATCTGGCTTTCGGTCCTTCACTTCGTTTGAATCCGAGGGCTCATTTTTGTGCATTTGCTGTTTGGTGTCTTTAAGTTTAGATTCTGTGAGGTCCCAAATCTTCAGTCCCTTGAAGTCCGAGGTGATCACTCGCGCCAACAATTTACTTCCGTCCGGGCTCACGACGAGATGGGTCACTTCGCCAGGAATTTGTGTCCAAATTTCCCCTTCACGAATGAGGTTCCTCTCTTTCATTCGCCGCTCTAATTCCAGTGCGTCGTGGGTGGTCTCAGCGCGCCAGCGATCGTAGCCATCCGGTGCGGTCACACCAAAGGTGGCTTTGAAACTCTCATTAAAATTTCTCCGCTTTTTTGAAGCGAGCTGTTTCCAGAATTTTCGAAGTATTTCTGGGTCGCTGGCATTCTGCCTTTCCAGCCATTCCAGGTAGGCGCTGCCCACCAGGTAAGCCATATTGCCTCCGCGAAAACCCGTATTGCCATTGAGTTCACCGTAATTTGGAAGCTTTCCTTGAAGGGCCCACTGGCGCAGCACTGAAGCTCGGTAGGAACTGTGGGGCCGACCGCTGCCGGTGATTTTCCCTTCGATGACAGTAGCGTAGCCTTCGGTTACCCAACGAGGAGCCTTGAGGGTCAGGGGACTCACAGGCAGGCCCAGCAGTTTGTCCCAGAGCCTAGGCTGATTTTGGGGCCGCATCAGATGGTGAATGTGCGTCAACTCGTGGGCCACAAGCAGCTCGGGCCAAGACGTGAAATGGGAGATGGCGCTATCACTTTCTGGCGGGGTCTTCCAAAGCTCCACGAAGGGATGATCGAGCAGCGGAAAAGCCAAGCCATTGGCGGTCATCAATGGATCCCGGATGAGAACGTCCACTTTGCGCGGCGATTCGTAACCCACCCAATGGGTGACGCGGTCGTGAATACCCTCGATTTCAGAGGCCACGTCTAAAGCGAACGGCTCAAATCCACCAGAGGGATTCGCCGGGTAATGGATGCGGTAGTGCGCGGTAAGGATGGTTTTCCAGGCCGCATCTGGGGCCTGAACCCGTTGAGAATACAGTGGTGCTGAAAGGCAGAGAAGGGTGGTTAGCGTCGTTCGCATCCCACCAGTGTGCCGCAATGAAACAACAAGCACCGAACCGAAGACAATGAGTGGAATTAATGCCGCGACATCGTCTCAATTTATTCTTGACGGGGAGTAATATTTTATAGAGACTGAGTCTCAGTTGAGGTTTCATTGATCCGCATTCGTTCCATCGTATCGCTGACGTTTGGCCTGCTTTTCTCAAGCATGGCCTTGGCGCAAACTACGGCCAATGATCGCCAGTTTTTGGCCATGGGAACCCGCCTTTCCATCCAGCTCCAAAGCGACGATTCGGATCGATCTGCCCGGGCTTCCGAAGCGGCTTTGATGGAATGCAATCGCATCGAAGCGGCCTGCTCGACTTGGAGGCCCGATAGCGCATGGTCGTGCCTGAATTCTGCTAAGGGTGAGTCGGTGGTCCTCGGCCCTGAATGGATCGCATTGCTGGCCAAGGCCCAGGGCTGGAGCCGCCGGACCGGTGACGCTTTCGATCCCGTGTTGTTTCGTTTGCTCGCCGCCTACGGAGTGAGGGACGGCGGACGGGTGCCTTCGGTTTCAGAGTTGACCTGCGCGCGCGCGGCGAGCGGATTTCGGAATCTGCATCTGGATTCAAACAAGGGCCTCGCCTACCTAAAAAAAGGCGCGGGCATTGAAGAAGGCGGCTTCGTGAAGGGCTATGCCTTGGATCGCATGAAGGCTCGAATCACCGATCAGGGCGTGGCAAGTGGCTGCCTGGATTTCGGCGGGCAACTCTTGGCTTTTGGTGAATCTTCGACGGTTTTCATCGCCGATGCAAGAGACCGGAATACCCCCCGATTTTCAATCCAACTGAAGGACGCTAGCTTGGCGAGCAGTGGTCTTTCGGAGCATGGTCACCATATCGTGGACCCTCGCAGCGGGCGGCTTTGCGAGGACTGGGGCAGCGTCTCCGTGATCGCTTCTACCGGACTGGACGCCGATTGCCTTTCTACGGCGCTGTACGTGATGGGCCCCCGCCAAGGTTTGGCTTGGGTCAAACGTCATCGTGTCGCAGCCCTTTTTCTTTTGAATGATGGAAGCGTTCGCATGAGCCCCGCTTTCTCTGATTTACATCCAAAATCCATTTCACAGGAGCGACCATGAAATCTCTTCTTACCGCGTTAGCGCTCACGTTGCTAGCCACGCCAACCTTCACTCAGGACGCGCCGAAGGCCGACAATGAAAGGCGCATTCAAGAGCTGGAACGCAAGCTCGATATTCTTTCCAAACAACTGGAAGCACAAACCACAGGCGCGATGCCCGAGGCCCAGGAACAAGGGCGCTTCGGCCTGGGTGCGGCGGCCTCCAAGGTCTATGAGAGCAAGGGGGGCCTGAGCATCGGCGGCTATGGCGAGTTCCTCTACTCCAACGTGGAGAGCAAGGTGCAGGACGGCAGCCACGCACCCAATGAGCGCAGCGTAGACGCCCTGCGATTGATTATCTACACCGGTTACAAATTCAGTGACCACATTGTCTTCAATTCCGAAGTGGAATTTGAGCATGGTGGCTACAGCGACGAGCACAAGGAAGGCGAAGCCAAAGTCGAATTCGCGTACTTAGATTTCCTGCTGAACAAGGCCGTGAATGTTCGTGCGGGCATGATGCTGCTGCCGATCGGATTCATCAATGAACAGCACGAGCCGCCCGCATTCTTGGGCTCTCGCCGCCCGATCACCGAGACCACCATCATCCCCAGCACGTGGCATGAGAATGGTGTTGGCGTTCACGGTGACCTGCCGGGGAATTTGAGCTACCAGCTCTACCTCGTGAATGGCCTCAGCGCGCTGGGCGCAGGTAAAGAAGGGGAGACGGCGGGATTCGATGGCACGGGCATCGGCGGTGGGCGCCAGGCGGGCAAGAAGGCGGTGGCGTCGAGTCTGGCCTGGACCGGAAGGCTCGACTGGACCTTCATGCCGGGCGCCATGGTGGGGGCCAGTTTCTACAACGGAAATAGTAACCAAAGCGGTGAGGGACCGGCCCTCACGACCGCCTTGTTGGATGTTCATGCGGAATACCGCGCCAATGGTTTTCAGCTGCGTGGTCTCTTGGCTCGGATCACCAACAGCGCGGGTGGAGTGGAAGCTTTGGCCCTGGGAAGTGCTCCGCGTTCGACGGGCACCAAACAATTTGGGGGATATCTGGAAGCTGGCTATGACCTGCTTCGGAATGCCGGTTCAAAACAATCCGTCGTCCCCTTTCTTCGTTGGGAGCGGCTCAACACCCAGCAGGAAGTCGTCACGGGTGTGGTTGCCGATGGCGCCAACGACCAGACCGTGTTGACGCTGGGCGTGAACTACAAGCCCATTCCCAACGTCGCGGTGAAAGCCGACTATCAAAAGCTTGAGAACCACGTCAAGAGCGGTCGGAATCAGTTCAATATCGCTCTTGGATACTATTTCTGAGATCCCCCATGCGAATCGCCCCTCTTGCCCTTTCCTTTGCCGTTGCTTCCTCTTTGGCAGCTACCCTTCCGACGCGTGAGGATGCATTGAAATTGGCGTTTCCCGGTGCCGCCTTCACGCGCCGAGAGCATTTCTTAACGGAGCCCCAAGGCCTGAAAGTGAGGCAGCTTTCACAGCGCGATTTACCAGGCCTCTGGTGGGTCGCCTATGAAGCCGTCAAGGAGGGAAAGGTCGTGGGTGTGGCCTTTTTCGATACCCATCGCGTTCGTACCCTGAATGAAACGGCGATGGTGGCCATTTCTCCAGATGGGAAAATCATTCGCGTGGAAGTCATTCAATTCCACGAGCCCCAGGAATACCTGGCGAAGGAGGCATGGAAACAGCAGTTCAACGGCCACAAGCTGGATGAAGACCTTAGCCTCAAGCGTGGCATCCGCCCATTGGGTGGCGCGACGCTCACGGCGAATGCGCTCACGGATGCCTCGCGGCGCGGCCTGGCATTGTGGAGCGTTTTGTATGGTGGCAAGTGAGTAGGCTGGAGCGATGGAGCCTGCATGTTTCGGCCTTGCTTACGGGCGCTACGGGACTGCTCTACGGTTGGCTTCGATATTTTGGTCAGAGCGCGGGAGAATTTGGCCCTGAGCCGCAGGCGATTCAAGGGCTGCTGCAACACCTTCACGTGCTCGCCGCGCCGCTCCTGACCTTTGCGCTCGGGATGGTGGTGCGTGGGCACCTTCTTCCCATGTGGCGCAGCGGGCGCACAGTCGGACGCATATCGGGGTTGTTCGTCGCTTTGGTACTCACTCCGATGATCTTCTGTGGTTACGCCGTGCAAGTGGCCACAGGCCTTGGTTGGCGCACCGTTTTTGCGTGGGGTCACGGTCTTACGAGCCTACTTTTCCTTTCAGCTTATTTCGTTCATTTGATTCGCACCTGGTCAGCCGCGCGGACTGAGGGCGATCGCGATCTCGACGCACCGTTAGCCTAGACGATGCAAAAGTAGATCAGACGCGCAGGTTTCGTCTTTCTACGGTCGCTTAGGCTGGATTTGCATCTCGCTGACCACGGTATTTTGTCGCAACGGCTTACAATCGAAGCATGCCCAAGATCCGTGTTCTCTCCGACACCGTTGCCAACCAAATCGCAGCGGGCGAGGTCGTCGAAAGGCCTGCTTCAGTCTTGAAGGAATTGATCGAAAACGCGCTGGATGCGGGCGCGACAAGGCTTGAGATAGCGTGGGAAGAAGGTGGCAAGCGGCTCCTTTCGGTGGCTGACGATGGCTGTGGTATGGCGCGGGATGATCTGTATCTGGCCCTGGAACGCCATGCCACCAGCAAGGTGCGAACGGCGGAGGACCTGGCGCATCTTTCGAGCTTTGGATTTCGTGGAGAAGCGCTGCCATCCATCGCCTCAGTCACTCGCTTTGAATTGCATAGTGCCGAAGCCGAGGGCCATGGCCATCGTTTGCGCTCGGAATTTGGAACCATCAAAGAGGTTCAGCCTGGGCCTCGAAGCCGTGGAACAACGGTGGTCATTCGGGATTTATTTGCGCAGCTTCCGGCGCGGAAGCGGTTTCTGAAATCCACCGACACGGAGCATACGCACCTCTGGGGTGTGGTGACGCGGCTGGCTCTGGCGACTCCGCAAATTCACTGGACGGTACGAACAGATCGCGGGACAGATTTGGTGCTGCCGCCGGTTTCGGAGCCTGGTGCGCGATTGGGACCTTTGCTGGGAGACAAGATGGCAGCCATGGTGCCTTTCCGCAGCGGGGAAGTGCCTTGGACGCTTCGCGGCTATGTTTCAGGTGTAGATCTGAGTTTTCGCGACCGCAACCACCTTTATCTATTCGTGAACGGTCGCAGCGTGCGGGATCGTCTGCTCTTAGGGGCGCTCTCCGAAGGCTGGCAGGGATACTTTCCCAAAGGGGCTTATCCGGCCGCAGTGCTCTTTCTCGACATTCCGACGGAAGCTGTGGATGTGAATGTGCATCCCACCAAAGCAGAAGTCCGGTTCCGCGAGCCCAACCGCATTTTCCCCTTTGTGGCCAGATCCACACGAGAAGCCTGGGAACAATTGCGAGGTGGCCTTGCATCGGTGCTAGAGATGCCGCCAAAGCCTGCGGAACATGAATTTGATTTGCCCGTTTCGGTGCGGCAGGAGTCGCAGCATCCGAGGCTCTGGAAAGACAATGTAGGCGGCGTAGTAGGGGACGCTGAGGCCGTAGATCTTTTGGCCTCGGCTTTTCCCTACCGCACCATGCCCGATCTGGACCGCCCTTATTCCTTTTCTGCTCCTTCAAGCCGAGTGGCTGAATCTCTTGAGGAAGACAGCGAGATTCGCTACCTGGGCGCCTTTGAGCAAACCTACTTGTTGGCCGAAGTGCGTGGCGGTGGAGATCCAGAATTGTGGATCGTGGACCAGCACGTGGCCCATGAACGCATTCTTTTCGAGCGACTATTTTTGCGCCAACACGCGCCCGCTATCCAACCGCTCTTACCCCCGAAGGTCGTACAACTTGGACCTGCGGCTATGTCACGCCTGGCACCTTTTATTGAAGAGTTGAACCGCGTGGGTGTGGATGTGGAAATTTTTGGGGCCGATGCGCTGGTGGTGCGCGGTTTGCCAGATTTTCTTCAGAACCGTGACCCACAGTCGTTGATCGAAGACCTGCTTTCCCGCCTGGAAGCCGGTACTAGCGCAGATCTGGATGCTTTCAGAAAAGACCTCAATGCCGAACTCGCCTGTCGCGCCGCCATCAAAAAACACCATGCGTTGCAACCGGAACTAGCTTTGAGATTGATTCAAGATTTGATGGACTGTGAAGTGCCCCAGACCTGTCCCCATGGTCGGCCCATCATCAAAAAACTAACGCTAGGCGAATTGGAGCGCAGCTTCGGGCGAAGGGTGTGATGGCCTCTGTGTCTCTGTGGTAAATTTTTTTTCCCGCAACCCAATCTCAATCGCCTTCGGGATTCCAATTCCGTCGTTCGGCCACGAGATCAATGCCCAATCGCTTGGCGGCCGTGTAGAGAGCAGGCCGAGCGAGGCCCAGGGACTCAGCGGTTTCGGCGGCGCGAAAGGCGTGTTGACGCAATGACTCCATCAGGAATCTTCGCTGGAATTCATGGGTGGCTTCTACCCAGCTTTTGGATTGAAATTCTGGCTGCAAGAGTTCGGGGAAATGCTCGGCCTTCAGCGGGCCGGGGCCGCAGCGGAGCAGGGCGCGTTCGATGGCATGGCGCAGTTCCCGCACGTTACCGGGCCAAGGAAGTTTCGCGATGGATTGCGCGAGGCCGGGTGCGAGATCGGGCGTGTCTCGTTTGGATTCTTTGGCGAGGGCAAAAACGAGGCGCGGCAGTAGGAACGGAAATTCATGACGCCGTTCTCGAAGGGATGGAAGTCGCAGCACCGTGCCTTGCAATCGAAATAATAAATCACGCCTAAAGCTGCCTGCGGTCACGAGTTCATCAAGGGAACGATGGGTGGCCGCCACAAATCGAACGTCCAGGCGAACGGCCTTGTCACTGCCCACTTTACGGACTTCGCGCTCCTGCAAAACTCGCAACAGCATGGACTGCAATCGTGGGGAAAGATCCGCCACTTCATCGAGAAAAAGGGTCCCGTGTTGGGCACTTTCGATGGCCCCTTTGCGGTCCGTGGCAGCGCCTGTGAAGGCGCCCTTTACATGGCCGAAGAGTTCTGACTCCATCAGGCTTTCCGCGAACGCTGAACAGTTCACAGCCACTAACAAACCGGGTCTTCCCGACCGTTGGTGCAGCTCCCGCGCGGCAAGCTCCTTGCCGCTTCCGGTGGGGCCGAGAATCAGCACCGACAATTCAGAAGGCGCCACGCGGATGAGTTCTCGCATCACCGAAGCCATGGGTTCACTGCCATCCATGAGCATCGCGCCACCATCGGGAATATCTTGCGTGGAGATTCCTGGCTGGAGTTTGGCGAGCCAAGGCCCGAGCAATTGTGGGTCCACCGGTGGCTCCAATGCCTGGCCGGGGCGCAACGACAGCAGTACCGAGCCCACGGAGTTGCCTTCCCAATTCAAAGAGAAACCCCACCAGATCCAGCCCTGGGATTCAAAAGGCGCCATGCGGCCATCTTGATGAAGTCGGCTCAGGAGGCCGTCGGGCGGCGCTTCGCTGGTACCCAATACTCGCATCGGCTCGCCCCAAAGTAACCATGTCGGGCTATCGCGGTGATCCAACCAGCGGCGTAAAAGCTGTTCTGGGTCCATCTCCGCGCCCAGCATTGGCGCAGGCCAAAGAGCCCCAAGACGATCCTGGTGGTGCTTCATGGTGGTACGGTCTGCGATGGATTGGAGCGCCAGCAATCGGTCGGGGCTGCGCTCCGTTGGTCGCGCTTCGAGCATCGTCATTCCGGTTCCGAGCCTCAACCAGTGATTGGGGCAAGTCTTCCAACAAGCCCAAAAACGGCTAGATTCCGCGTGACCTCGGAGCACTCGATGGAGCTCCCAAATCAGCCGCTCGGCGGGTGGAAAATCATCAGGCGGTGCTTCTTGTAGCTCGCCGAGGGAGGCCTCGAGTAGGCGGGTGAGGGATGGGTCCATGGAGTGGGCTAGGGCTTCGCGAATCCAGTCCTGACGACCGATTTCGAGCCCCCCCTGGCCAATCAATCCCCAGGCGTGAGGTTCTTCAGGAAAAACGTCCAAAAGAGCGCGAAGTCCTTTCAGGGCGGCATCCCATTTTCCTTCGAGTATGAGTAGTTGCGCATCATTGAGCTCTTTGTATGGGCTGCGCTGTTTGGCCTGGGCCTTGTACCAGAAGGGCAGATTCCGATGGTCCGCCCAGAAAAGCGCGGCATGGGCCGCGTTGGAAGCGGCGCGATCACTCCAGAAGGGCGCGTCGAGCCGTTCAAAGTGGGCGTAGGCCAACATGAACGCCCGCAGGGAAATTTCCAGGTCCTGCGCGAGGTACGATCGCTTTCCTTCGGCCATCCAATGAAAGGGATCTGCGCATGGATGGGCTGGAGTTCCCCACGTTGGATAGGCCTCCGATGGCTCCGGAAATTCGCTGCACCACCGTGCTCGCAGCCGATCCCAAGTGGGGTGATCGCAGGCCTTGGGGGCCGTAGGGCGTTGGGTTTCGGCAAGATCTGCTTTGATGATTTCGGTCCAGCCTTCGGGGTATTTCTTGGGCAATCGTCCATCCAACAGGTCACGAAAATCACCCTTGGGTTCGGGCTCGTCGCCAAGGGCAAGAGAATGCGGGAGGAGCGGGAGACTGGGGCCATTACCCCGTCCAAAACCGCGCACCTGCGGCGCGATCATCCAGCGACCGTCCGACAATTCTTTTAACCAGGACTCACCCGAAAATGCTCGTAATGAATCGGGCAATTCATTGAGGACTAAGGCATCCAAATGAGGTCTGAGTAAATCGAATGGAACCTCGCCCAGGGGGCCTTCGGGCAACAGCTTGCCCTCAAAATCCAATGAACGAAGCAGGAATGGCCACCAGGATTCCGGAAGCGGCTTCACCGCCTGGGGGACAAGCACATCAAGGAAGGGTGGGAGCCACAAGGCACCCCTTTCGTCCACGGATCCAAGTAAAGGAATCCAACGCTGCCGCGTGGCGCGATCCAGAAGAATTGAGCCGTAGGCCATGAAGGGATCACCATCGCCTTCGATCAATGCGGTCCAACACCAGGTCAGTAACGGGTTTTCTTTGGGGCTTTTTTGATGGGCTGGAATCTTTACGCTGCCATGGCGAAGGAGCGCGATCCACTCGGGATCAGGTCGCGATGTAAATTGATCGGGCGTACCGATAGGGCGCGGACCGTGGGGTCGGCGTGCTTCCCAACGACCATGGGGCCAACGGCCTTCGTACCCG
>JAYVXV010000357.1:0-3043 GCA_043784905.1 Holophagaceae bacterium
GTGCTGGTGATGGGGCTCGGCAAAGTCGGAAGCCTCGTGGCGACCTTGCTGAAGGAATCGGAGTTCGAGATAACCGGTGTGGACGCAGCCCCTCGTAAGGATCTGCCTTTCAAGACCCTCGGCATGGATCTTCGGGATGGCGCGGCTTTCGCCAAATTGCTGTCGGACTTCGACGCGGTGGTCTCTTGTTTGCCCTTCCATCTCAACATCCCCTTGGCCCAGGCCGCCCACGCCGCAGGCATCCACTATTTCGATCTCACCGAGGACGTGCCCACCACGAACGCCATTCTGGATCTGTCCAAAACGGCCAAGGGTTTGATGGCCCCGCAATGCGGGCTGGCACCGGGTTTTATCGGCATCGTGGGCTCGCATTTGGCGAAAGAATTCGATGATCTCCGCAGCATTGAGCTAAAAGTCGGCGCGTTGCCCAAACACCCTCGTGGCTCGTTGGGATACGCCTTTAACTGGAGCCCCGAAGGCGTCATCAACGAGTACATCAACGACTGCGAAGTGATCCGAATGGGCCGCCGCCAATTGATTCCTGCGCTGGAAGGCTACGAGATCATCACCATCAACGGCGTCCAATTGGAAGCCGCCACCACCAGCGGTGGCCTGGGCACCATGTGTGAAACCTTCGAGGGCCGCGTTCAGGAATTGCACTACAAGACCATGCGATATCTCGGCCATTTTGAGCGCATGAAGTTCCTGCTGGAAGAGTTGCACCTGCGCGATGACCGCGACCTGGTGGGCAAGATCTTGAAGAACGCATTGCCCGCTGTGGACGAGGACTACGTGTTTGTTCATGGCGCCGTGGAAGGCTGGAAAAAGGGCTCACTGGCCCGGTCTGAATTTGTCCGCGCTTATCCCCAAATGGAAGTGGCAGGCCAGTCCTGGCGCGCCATCAGCTGGACCACCGCCGCAAGCATTTGCGCTGTGATCGAAATGGTGCGAAGCGGCGCCCTTCCTCAGCAGGGCTTCCTTAAGCAAGAAGACATTCCGTTGGACACATTCCTGGCCACCAAAAATGGCAGCTTGTATCTGATGGGCGAACAGCGCTGATATCGGATCGCTTTCAAATCCTTTTTATCATCCCCACCGCACGTTGTATCTGTGGTGAAAGCCGCCTTCTGGCGGTGGAAAGTGCTCGATCGTCGCGCCGCCCCCACCACAGATATCCAGCGCCCGAGTTACGTAGGATGGAAAAGCCAGGGTGTACCACTGGTCGTAGAGCCCACAGGCCCAAACCGAAAAATCCCCTTCACGAGTCCCTATGCGATTCAGACGCACCACACCCCCGCGATAATAGAATCGAAAGAGCGTGGGACTTTGACGTATTAGTGTTTCAGGGCTCAGGAGTCGGAGGAGCCAGGGGTGAGAAACGCGAAGATGCTCCTCCGCCAAACCTTGACCCCGTTCGGCAACACTTTGCCCATTCCCGCCTCCGATATGCGCCAAGGTAATCTCGTTTAAATGCTGAATCTCGATCCATCGAAAGGTGGATAAAGGCTGTGAAAACGCGGCGCGGCATGGCGCTGAAACCTTTGCCAGCAGGGCCTGCCAAGCCTCGATCCCCCCTTCTGCCAGCACCATAGTTTGAATGCTCCGAGGCATTGATGCGCGGACATGCGTAACCGTGGCCTGCTCCAGGCTGACTTCTGGAAATTCATCGCTTGAAGGATCCACGGCTCTTCCACGCTAGAAGCGACGCTTCTCGATAGCAAGGCCTTGCAGTAGCCGGTGCAATTGACCTTCAAGATGATGACGGTGGTGAATTTCAGCAAAGCGAAACCATTCGGCGGCATTCATCCAGCCCAGCAAAAAATGCTTTGAGGTGAATCTTAAATCCGCCGAAGCCACCCTTGGCGCGAAGGCCTCAGCCCTGGCTTCCAGGGCGTCCATGGCCGCCCGGGCTTCCGACTTGTTCAAGGAACGGGGCAACAATTCCGGCGGGAAATCCACGCGAACCCGGCGTGAACCTCGGATGACATTGGTCCAAAGAATGATGCGCCCAAGCAGGTATTTGCGTCCCCCCAACTGGGCACTGCCATCCAGACAGGCTTCCAGATTCTTGAAGCTGAATCCTTCCGCAATGATCGAGATGTGGCTATAGACCTGGGCCGGTGACCAAGCATCGGGTTGCGGGGCCTGCGCCCAAGCCTCATCGGGAAACTCTGAAATGAGCGCGCGCAAGGCCCGAAGCGTGGCCCGGTGACGCCGTAGATCTTTGCTCAGATTCATGATCCGCTCCGCCTACCTATTCCCAGTACGCAACCGCAGGGTCGGCGGATGAAGCCTACGTCTGGAATCTATCAAACCACTGGCGTTTCCATTCCCCAGGCCACCCACTCTTCTTTCGCGGGGCCATAGGTGCCTGGGACCTTGAGGCCCGCCTGACGCATGAGCACCGTCATCTGGCCCCGGTGGTGGCTTTGGTGGGTCACCAACACCATCAACGCGAAAGCGCCGGTCCAGGTCATCCCATAAAAGGGGTAGGTCATGGCCAGGGCCATGTCGTTGAGCGTCATCACTTCGTCGGTCACCGACGTGGACACCGCAGCGTAAGTGTCCCGAATTTCCTTCATGGACGCCGGGGGCTGTGTTTTAAAGGGCTCGCCAGAAAGGCCCTGGACCTTAAGGCCCATGTTTCCGGGCATCTCCACGCAAGTCTCCACCAGATGCCAGGCGATGCGGCGAAGATCGCGGTGCTCATCTGCAATGGCCTGGCTCGCCGATGCCTCCGGAATGGCATCCAGGATAGCCAGTGTGTGTTTGGTTTCGTGTTGCCAGATGGTTTTGAAATCAGCGACGTGGCGGAACATAGAGGCCTCCAGAAGTTGGGCGCGTAATCAAGATTTGGGAAGATCCCCAGGAAGTTTTCCGATATGCAATGGGAGTGGCGCGGACAGAGCTTTTTTCAAGGCCTCGGGAAGTTTCGCGTAGGCGCTCAGGGCGGCAGATTTGCTGGAGAATGCCCCATAGCAAGCCTGCCACCAGCGAATACCATCGCGACGCACGAAGGGCAAAACCATCAGGTCTTCCACTT
>JAYVXV010000358.1:0-3031 GCA_043784905.1 Holophagaceae bacterium
ATGACTCGGGTGCAGAATCACGAGATCATTGGCGTCACGGTGTTCTGGATCGCGTCGCTGACGGATTGGCTGGATGGTTATTTGGCGCGGCGCTGGAACGAAGTCACGGTGCTGGGAAAACTCCTGGATCCCCTGGCGGACAAGCTTCTGGTGGCCGGTGCGCTCATGAGTTTGGTGGAACTGAATCTTGCCCCGGCCTGGATGGCTTTCATCATCATTGCGCGTGAATTCGCCATCACGGGGCTGCGTGGAATCGCTTCGGAAGAAGGCATCACCATCCAAGCGGGCACCGTGGGAAAATGGAAACTAGGTTTTCAGGTGGCGGCGATTTCGTGCTTAATGCTGGGGACGAAACTCGATCCCTGGCTTTACGCCTATACCCATCGCGAGATTTTTCTGTTCTTCATCCGGCTCAACAAACCCTATGCCTTCGTGATGGGCAGCGGCATGATCCTGATGTGGATCGCCGTAATTCTCGCTATCTGGAGCGCCGCTGTGTACTTCAAGGATTTCTGGGATTTGATGGGCGAACGATTATTCAATGGCACTGGCCGTCTCACCGGAAAATTACCTGCGAATCCAACCTCTGCTGATGATCGCCACGATCACCATGCTCGCAACCGTCGCGGCAAGGGACCCAATGTGGACGGAGGCAATGTTCAGTGATCCGTCGCTATCTACTCGCAGGGCTATTTACGTTGCTTCCGTTGGTGGTAACCGTCTGGATATTGCAATGGATTTTCGACGCGCTCATCGGCATTTTTAAATCCCCATTGGTTCTGGCTTACAAAGCGATGCACTTACCTGAACCAGGCTATTGGACGCTGGCCTTTTTTTCCGCCATCGCTACCGTGTTGCTGCTCATGCTTGTGGGCGCGCTGGTGGGCAATTTCGTCGGCCGTCAACTGCTGCTGTGGCTGGATGAATTGATGCTTCATGTTCCCGTTGTAAAGGGCATCTACGGCGCCACCAAGCAGCTCATCAATGCCATCCAAAGCGGCCAGGGCGAGAATGGCAGCGGCGGATTCAAGGAAGTGGTGTTGGTGGAATGGCCCCATCCGGGCTCCTACACCCTGGGCTTCGTCGCCCATCGCGATTGCGCCTGGGCCATGGAGGGCGGCGAACGGATGATCGCCGTCTATATCGCCACCGCGCCCAATCCTACGTCTGGCTACGTGGTGATGGTGGATGCCACCAAGGTACGCCCGGTACACATGAGCCCCGACCAGGCCCTCACCTGGGCTGTCAGCGGGGGCATCATCATCCCCACCAGCTTGAAGCTCCCGGCCAAGACCGGCGCGTAATGCCTGAATGAGATGAAAAAATAGTTCACCACAGAGACACAGCGGACACAGAGAAAACTTCAGGTTTCAATTTGTGGGGTGTCTCGCTTCCCGATATCGAGAACCTCCACCACGCATGATTTAGACCCGAGCATGACCGTTTCTTTTCTTTTCTCTGTGCCCTCTGTGTCTCTGTGGTGAATCTTCTTTTTCCTGAAAGCCAATCCGAATGAATCAGCTCAACGGCAAACGCATCCTCGTCACTGGCGCCGGCAGCGGCATCGGGCGCGCGGCGGCGCGGATGTTCGCTGAACGCGGCGCGGAACTGATCTTGGTGGGACGTCAGCTGGATCCCTTGAAAGATACGCTTGAGGACGCGCTGCACGTTGCGCTGGATCACGCCGATGAGGCCGCCGTGGTGGCCTTCTCAGTGCGATGCCCGGAGTTGGATGGAATGTTTTTGAACGCGGGCCAGCTTCAATTAGGCAGCGTGGAATCATCGCCCACCTCGACCTTCGATCAAATGATCGCGGCGAATCTCCGTGGCCCCTGGCTCATGTGCCACCACCTGGGCCCCAAGCTGAATAATGGCGCCAGCGTTGTGTTTACGGGCTCCAACATTGGCCTGCGTGCCATTCCCGATAGCGCCGCCTACAGCGTGGCCAAAGCCGGGGTCCACATGCTCGCCAAAGTGCTGGCGCTGGAATGGGCCCCGCGCAATATCCGCTGCAACGCCATCGCGCCGGGTCCTGTCCACACCGCGATGGTGGAGGAAAAACTGAGATCCTTGCCCAACGCGGATCTTGGTTTGAGAAGGCTCGCCCGGGTGAATCCCTTAAAGCGTCTGGGCAGCGAAGCAGAGGTCGCCGCGCTGGCCGCCCACCTCCTGAGCGACGAAAGCGCCTGGACCACCGGCTGCGTGATCCCCATAGATGGCGGCGCCGACGCGGTGTACTGAAAAAAATGAAACCGCGAGTGAACGCGACAAAAGAGAAGGGGTTGCGCCCGCTTGAACGAGGGGTCAGGCATCGCTCTGCAACATTTTGATGATGTGTTTGGCGAGGGATTCCTTAATCTCGCGGTGCCGTGGAATGGGTTGAGAAATTTTTGTCTCTGGGTTCTGGTACCAGTCGTGACGGCCACCATGACGAATCAAGACACACTTGAACCCCTCGATAGTGCGAATCAGGTCGGTTCGCTTCACGCGACATCCAGCTCGCTTACATGGCGGACATGGGGGATTTCATTGCTGCTGAGATCTCGATAAAGATCCCTTAGGTTTTCTTTTAGTTCTTCAAGGGTCTCCCCTTGGGTTTTGTAATCTGGGTACTCTTCGAGCCAACCAATCACCATGTCTTCTTCTTGGAAGTAGGTGAATTTTCTCGTGTCCATTTATTCTCCTTCCGCTTGCGATTGTAGACCTTTCTTGGCGTCACGACGAAAGAGGCTCATTGAGGCATTTGTCGTGGGGAATTGAAACCGCGAATGAACGCGAAAAAATGAGGAGGGGAGTAGTTCTGGGCTGCAATCTCGATTTTGTTTCGCGTTTTTTCGCGTCATTCGCGGTTCTGTTTTTTATTTCATCGGGATCGCCCCAGCCCCCGGCCAGGCGCTGTCGCCGACACGCTTGAGGTTCATCTCGAAGAAGCGCGCGGGCTCTTTGCCGGGCATGATGCGGTCGCCCACTTCGCGCCACGCACCATCCTTGATGGTGGCGGTGTAGCGGATGGTCATGGGCCCCGCGGGGA
>JAYVXV010000359.1:0-9825 GCA_043784905.1 Holophagaceae bacterium
TGGCCTTCTTCCACTTCGATGTAGGCGCCAGTAGCGATGTTATAGCGGACCAACACCTTGTGGTTATCGCCCTTGACGTTGACGTGGGGATGCAACTTATCGTCGGTCGGATCAATGACCTTGCGGCGGAAGCGGCCCGCAATGGGATCGCGCTCTTCCACATAGGAAACGTTGGGTTCAAATTCCTTGAAATCAACGATGCCGGCCTTTTCGGTGATGACGTAGTCGTTGTAGGGATCCCACTCAGCCAGCACGGTTTTGGGTTCCACGGCCTCGCCGTCTTTAACGCGGATGATGGCACCGGGCGCGACTTTGTAACGCTCACGTTCGTTGCCGTCAGCGTCCACGACAAGGATGTAACCGGAGCGGCTGAGGGCCAATACTTCGTTCTTACGATTCTTCACGGTCTTGAGACCATCGAGCTTCACGAAGCCATTGATCTGAGCTTCATGGGTGCTCTTTTCGGAAGCGCGGCTGGCCGCGCCGCCGACGTGGAAGGTACGCATGGTGAGCTGGGTACCGGGTTCGCCGATGGACTGCGCGGCGATGACACCGACGGCCTCGCCCGAATCCACGAGACGACCCGTGCTCAGGTTCAGGCCGTAGCACTTGGCACAAGTACCCCGCTTGGCTTCGCAGGTGAGCACCGAGCGAATGTTCACGCTCGCGATGCCAGAGGTCTCAATCTTGAACGCCAATTCTTCGCTAAGCAGCGTTCCGGTGGGAGCAATGCACTCCTTGGAATAGGGATCAATCACATCATCCAGGGCAACGCGACCCATAATCCGGTCGCGCAGGCGTGAGCGGATGGTGCCGTCGGTGTTCACGATGGCGGCCACTTCGATGCCACCCATCGTGCCGCAGTCATCTTCATTGATGATCATGTCCTGAGCCACGTCCACCAACTTGCGGGTTAGGTAGCCAGAGTCGGCGGTCTTCAACGCGGTATCCGCGAGACCCTTACGGGCGCCGTGGGTCGAGATGAAGTATTGAAGAACACTCAGGCCTTCTTTAAAGTTCGCCGTGATGGGTGTCTCGATGATGTCGCCGCTGGGCTTGGCCATGAGGCCACGCATACCCGCAACCTGGCGGATCTGGGTCTTGGAGCCACGAGCGCCGGAGTCCGCCATGATGTAAACGGAGTTGAGGAACTTCTCTTCGTTGTTGCGCTTTTCCAGGTTCTTCATCATGTCGTTGGCCACCTGATCGGCGGTCTTGGACCAGACTTCGAGGATGCGGTTGTAGCGCGTGGCGTTATCCAGGCGGCCTTCAAAGGCCTCCTTTTCGATGGCGCGGACTTCTTCGGTGGCTTCCTTGATGAGCTTGGCCTTGGTGGTGGGCACCACGAGATCATCAATACCCACAGACACACCGGCCTTCATGGCCCACAAGAAACCCACGTCCTTCATGGCGTCCAGCATGCGGATCGTCACTTCGGGGCCATTGAGTTTGTAGGCGCGATTCACCAGCGAGAGCAGGCCTTCTTTTTTCAAGAGACCGTTGATGAAGGGGACTTCTTCAGGCAGGGCGCGATTGAAAATCACGCGGCCGACGGTGGTGGTGATGAGATCGTGCTTCACGACCGTGGCCGGGCACTCGAACACTTCCTGCTCGGAGTTCTTTTTGGGATCCTTAGCGTGCCACGCTTCTGTATCTACCACTTCGCCGGTGTAGCGAAGCTTGATGAGTGCGTGGGTGTCCACGACGCCCGCGTCGTGGGCCGCCACAACCTCGTTCATGTTCACGAAGATCATGCCTTCGCCCTTGCGGTCGGCACGTTTCTTCGTGAGGTAGTAGCCCCCCAACACGATGTCCTGACTGGGCACCACGTTGGGCTTGCCGTTGGCCGGATTCAAAATGTTCTGGGTGGACATCATCAGGACACGCGCTTCGATCTGAGCCATGGGGCTCAGAGGAACGTGCACGGCCATCTGGTCGCCGTCGAAGTCCGCGTTGAAGGCGGTGCAAACGAGAGGATGCAGTTTGATGGCCTTGCCTTCCACCAGCACCGGCTGGAAAGCCTGAATGCCGAGGCGGTGAAGGGTCGGTGCGCGGTTCAGCAGCACGGGATGGTTCTGGATGACTTCTTCCAGCACGTCCCAAACTTCGGAGCGGCCTTCCTCGACCATTTCTTTGGCTTGGCGGATGGTGGCCGCAAAACCCTTGTGCTCAAGGCGATTGAAAATGAAGGGCTTGAAAAGTTCGAGGGCCATTTTCTTGGGAAGGCCGCACTGGTGCAGCTTGAGATCGGGACCGACCACGATGACCGAACGGCCCGAGTAGTCCACGCGCTTGCCCAGTAGGTTCTGGCGGAACCGACCCTGCTTGCCCTTGAGGGCATCGGACAACGACTTGAGGGGTCGGTTGGATACACCGCGCAAAAGGCGACCGCGCTTGCCATTTTCAAACAGGGCATCGGCGGCTTCTTGCAACATACGCTTTTCGTTTCGGACGATGACATCCGGCGCACGCAGTTCCAGGAGTTTTTTCAAACGGTTGTTGCGGTTGATGACGCGACGATAGAGGTCGTTGAGATCGGAGGTCGCAAAGCGGCCGCCATCCAAAGGCACCAAAGGACGCAGTTCCGGCGGGAGCACCGGGATGACATCCAGCACCATCCATTCGGGCTTGTTGCCACTGCGCTTGAAGGCTTCGGTGACTTTTAGCCGCTTGGCGATCTTGGATCGCTTCTGGGCCGAAGTCTCTGTCTTCATCACGGCGCGTAGTTCAATGGCCAGAGCCTCGATGTCTACGTGCTTGAGGAGTTCCTTGATGCCCTCAGCGCCCATCTGGGCCTTGAAGCCCTCGCCATAGAGATTCTTGTACTCGCGGAATTTGTCCTCACCCAGAATTTCGCCTTCTTTCAGCGGCGTGCTGCCCGCTTCAGTGACGGCATAGGCTTCAAAGTAGAGCACCCGCTCTAAGTCCTTCAGGGGGATATCCAGCAGGTAGCCAATGCGGCTGGGGACGCCCTTGAAAAACCACACATGACTGACAGGCGAGGCCAACTGAATGTGGCCCATGCGCTCGCGGCGCACGGCCTTCTTCGTGACTTCCACCCCGCACTTGTCACAGATCACGCCTTTGAATTTTTGGCGCTTGTACTTTCCGCAGAGGCATTCCCAGTCGTTGACGGGGCCAAAGATGCGGGCGCAGAAAAGGCCATCGCGTTCGGGTTTCAAAGATCGGTAGTTAATGGTCTCGGGTTTGGTGACTTCACCGCGGGACCATGAACGGATCTTGTCGGCCGACGCGAGGCTGACGCGAATGCATTCGTAAGCGTTGATGTTTTGTGGTTCTGGGAACATGGGGACCTCTATTCGGAGGATTCGGGAATCGGTGGAACCGGTTTTCAGCGCGCCGAAAGAAAGGCGCGTCAGGCGTCGATGGAGAAGGCGGCGCCTTCGTCCTCGAAGGTCGGGTCCAGTTCCTCACGGGTGAGCATTTCCACGTCAATGCAGAGCGCATTCAGCTCTTTCTTGACGACGTTAAAGCTCTCCGGGAGGCCCGGATCCTTGATGGTTTCGCCCTTGATGATGGCCTGGTAAATCTGGGTGCGGCCGTGCATGTCATCGGACTTGTAGGTGAGGAGTTCTTGCAGCACGTGAGCCGCGCCGTAGGCTTCCAATGCCCACACTTCCATCTCTCCAAAACGCTGGCCGCCGAACTGGGCTTTCCCACCCAGGGGCTGCTGCGTGATGAGCGAGTAGGGTCCAATGCTCCGAGCATGAATTTTGTTGTCAACGAGATGGTGCAGCTTAAGCATATAGACACAGCCAACGTTGACGGGCTGTTCCATGGCGTCACCGGTCATGCCGTCATACAGCAATGTCTTGCCCGTAACGTCCGGACCGACTTTGCCGTTCTTCTCCCAAGCCAGCTTCAAGAAATCCTTGATGTCGGATTCACGGGCGCCATCAAAAACCGGCGTGGAGAAATGGACCCCCAGGGTCTTTCCTGCCCAACCCAAGTGGCATTCGAGCACCTGCCCGATGTTCATACGGGAAGGCACGCCGAGGGGATTCAACACGATGTCCACCTGACGGCCATCGGGCAAGTAAGGCATATCTTCCACAGGCAGAATGCGGCTTACGACGCCCTTGTTACCGTGACGGCCCGCCATTTTGTCGCCGACCTGTAGCTTGCGCTTGACGGCCACGTAGCACTTCACGGTCTTGAGCACGCCGGGCATAAGCTCGTCGCCCTTCTTGAGTCGGTCTTCGCGCTCGCTGAGGATGTCCCTGAGTACCTTTAGTTGGCTTTCAGTTTTATCCAGAATGTCGAGAACCTGAGCTTCCAGTCGCTCTTTGCCTGCAGCCACGCTGATCTGGCGGAAGCGATGATAGGACACGGCCTCTAGCATGTTCTGGGTAAGCTTTTTGCCTTTAGGCAGCAACTCTTGTTTGCCTTTATCGTCGTTCAGGGCTTCGCTGAGTTCTTTGCCTTTCAGCAAAGCGACAATCTTTTTCTTGGCTTCGGCGCGGATGATGCGCTCTTCGTCCTCAAGATCCTTTTCCCACTTGGCCACCTGATCACGCTCGATCTGCTGGGTGCGGAGATCCTTTTCTTGGCCCTTGCGGGTGAATACTTTGACGTCCACGACCGTGCCTTCGATGCCCGGAGGCACGGTCAGGCTGGCGTCTTTCACGTCGCTGGCTTTTTCGCCAAAGATGGCGCGGAGCAGCTTTTCTTCAGGGGAGAGAATGGTCTCGCCCTTGGGCGTGACCTTGCCCACCAGGATGTCGCCATGCTTGACGGTGGCGCCGATGCGGATGATGCCACTGTCATCGAGGTTCTTCAGCATCTCCTCGCGGATCTGCGGAATGTCGCGGGTGATTTCTTCGGGGCCCAGCTTGGTGTCGCGGGCGTGAACTTCAAATTCCTCAATGTGGATGGTGGTATAGAGATCTTCCTTGACCACCCGTTCGGAAATCAGGATGGCGTCTTCAAAGTTGTAACCGCGCCAGGGCATGTAGGCCACGACGAGGTTGCGACCCAGGGCCAATTCGCCGTGATCCGTGCAAGGGCCGTCCGCGAGGATCTGGCCACCGCTGACGTATTCGCCTTTTTTCACCAACGGACGCTGGTTCAAGCAGGTGTTCTGGTTGGAGCGGGCGAATTTTGTGAGCGTGTAAATGTCCACGCCGGATTCGACGCCCTCGGTTTCAGGGTCATCCTCGACGCGCACCACGATGCGGTTGGCATCCACGGTTTCAACGATGCCGGAACGGCGACAGACTACGCAGGCGCCGGAATCCTTGGCGGCCACGTACTCCATGCCGGTGCCCACATAAGGCGCTTCGGTGCGGATGAGAGGCACAGCCTGGCGCTGCATGTTGGCGCCCATGAGCGCCCGGTTGGCGTCGTCGTTTTCCAGGAAGGGAATCAGGCTCGCGGCCACGGACACGACCTGCTTGGGCGAAACATCCATCAGCGTGACCTTGGCTCGCTCTACGATCTTGGTCTCACCGGCCTGACGGGAGGTGACGTACTCGTCCAAGATATTGCCCTTATCATCCACCGTGGCGTTAGCCTGGGCGATGATGTGCTCGTCTTCTTCCCAGGCGCTTAGATAGAACGCGTGCATCTCGAATTTGGCCGGGCGTTTGCCACCTTTTTCGAGCTTCTTGTTTTCTGCTTCCAGCTCGTCCAGGCGAACCACTTGCATGTAGCCGAACTTGGAATCGCCGACACTCATGACCTTGGCGAAGTTCACAATCTTGCCGTCTTCCACCTTCAGGTAAGGCGACTCGATGAAACCAAATTCGTTGATGCGGGCGTAGCAGGAAAGCGAGCTGATGAGACCGATGTTCGGGCCTTCCGGCGTCTCGATGGGGCAGATGCGGCCGTAGTGGGACGTATGCACGTCGCGCACTTCAAAGCCCGCGCGATCTCGTGAAAGACCGCCCGGTCCAAGGGCCGACAAGCGGCGCTTGTGAGTGATCTCGGACAGCGGATTGGTTTGGTCCATGAACTGCGAAAGCTGGCTGCTGCCGAAGAATTCCTTCATGGCCGCGATAACGGGCTTGCTGTTGATGAGGTCATGGGCTTGCAGCGGTGAGTTGGGATCCTGGGCCATGGAGAATTTCTCCTTGATGGCCCTCTGCACGCGGACCAGGCCCACGCGAAAACAGTTCTCCAAAAGTTCGCCAACGCTGCGAACACGACGATTGCCCAGATGGTCAATGTCATCTGGGCGTACCGGTGCGACGTCGCCCATTTCCTGACGGGTCGTGTCGTACTTCTTGAGACGCAAAAGGTAGTGAACGGTTTGAATGAAATCGTCCGAGCGCAAAGCGCGCGCATCCAATTCGGTTTCCAGTCCCAGCTTGGCGTTCAGTTTGTGGCGCCCCACTTTGCTGAGATCGTATTTCTGACCGTCGAAGAACATCCCGTAGATCAGTTTCTTGCTGGATTCCAGCGTGGCGGGTTCCCCTGGACGGATCTTCTTGAACAACTCCTTGCCGGCCTCTTCACTGTCCTCGGTGTGATCCTTCATCAGCGTTTCGCTGAAGACCTTGCCGGTCTGATCCATGTCGGGGAAACAGACTTCAAACTCGGTGACATTGCTGGCTTGGAACATTTCAAGATGCGTCTGAAGGAAAGGTTCGTTGGCTTCCAGGAGCACCTCACCGGTGTTCATGTTCACCACGTCACCCAACAGCACCGCGCCATCAAGCACGTCGCGCTCTACGGACATATGCTTGACACCGGCCTTGAGCATTTGCTCGACCAAGCGCTTGCTGATTTTCTTGCCGGCCGCGGCGATGACTTCTTTGGTTTTGGGATCTTTGACATCTTCGGCGGCCTTGTGGCCCACCATCAAATCGCCCGGAACCATGCTGATCTTCGAGCCTTTCAGCACGAAATGCGCAGGTGTGTAGAAGCGGCGCAACAACCCTTGGTTGTCCGCGAGACTCTCGTCAAAAAGACCCAGGGCACGCAGAAAGGTGGAGCCTAGAAACTTGCGCTTGCGATCAATCCGGGCGTAAAGCAGACCCTTGGCATCCAGCTCGAATTCAATCCAGGATCCGCGATACGGAATGATCTGCGCGCTGTACTGGGTCTTGTCAGGGCTGATGGAGAAGAAGACGCCAGGGCTGCGGTGAAGCTGGCTCACGATCACACGCTCGGTGCCATTGATGACGAAGGTGCCGCGGTCGGTCATGGTCGGCACGTCGCCGAAATAGACCTCGGAATCCTGGCTCTGCTTGTAGCGGCGATTGCCTTTGTCGTCCTTCTCGAACTGGTTCAGGCGCACGTGGATCTTCAACGGGGACGCCATGGTGGAGCCGCGCTCCACGCACTCTTCCATGCTCATTTTTGAATGCAGGCTCACCGGCTCGCTGCAAACGTCACAGATAGTGGCGGCGTTCTTATTGCGAGTGCCGCACTGGGGGCAGTCCACCGAAGGATCCTTGGGGTGATCCGTCACGATGTGGTGGTTGCAGTTTTTGCAGACCGTGCGCAAATGGTCGAGGCCCAAGTATTTTTGGCACTTGCAGGCCCAGTGCCCCACGGTGTAATCCAGAAATTCGATCTCGAGGGTCGCGTCGGTGCCATCGGGATTCTTACCGTTCTGCACCGGGAACATGGACTCGAAAACCGATTTGAGGCCGCGATTCTCCCGCTCACCGTGGAGCAGGTTCATCTGCAGGAACTCGTCGTAGCTCCGCTTCTGAATATCAATAAGATTCGGGATAGGAACCAGAGAGCGGATCTTCGAGAAATTGTGCCGCTGGCGGTAGATGTTCTGTTGAACGCTCATGGGTCACTCCAGGGGAGCTGCAATAGTCAAGATGTCGATTTCAAACGGGGTGGTTCAAACTTGCGAGGTAGCAATTTTACTAAGACCAGCGCCATCAAACCGATGCGACAGGCCGGTGGCCAACCTCAAAACCGCAGAATCGCCGCGTTCAGAGAGGCTGGCTCGAAAGGGATGGTTCGGGTGTGCGGGGAGGGTCGCAACCGGGGCCTTTGAGGTAGCTTTATGTGAGTCGAGTGCGGGGCACTCGGATGCCTGAACTCCGGAACCGGATTCGGGCGTAAGGAATAAATATACCACTTCCATCGAAAGACGCAAAGCGTGAAGGGCCTCCGTGGCCCCCCACGCTTTGCAAGTCTCCCAATTACGGGAGTTACTTGATCGTAACTTTCGCGCCAGCGGCTTCGAGCTTTTCCTTGATCTTGGCGGCTTCGTCCTTGGACACGCCTTCCTTGACCACCTTAGGGGCTCCGTCCACCAAGTCCTTGGCTTCCTTGAGGCCCAGGCCTGAAACGATTTCGCGGATCGCCTTGATGACGTTCAGCTTGTTCGGGCCGCCTTCGGTGAGCTCGACATTGAACTCGGTCTGCTCTTCGGCGGCAGGGCCGGCGGCGGCGCCACCAGCGGCGGGCGCTGACATGGCTGCGGCGGAAACACCGAAGCGCTCCTCAAGAGCCTTCACGAGGTTGGCCAGGTCGAGTACAGTCATTCCTTCGATTTCTTGGATCAGCTGATCAGCGGTGAGAGCCATGAAATTCTCCTTTGAATTTTAATGCGTGGGTTCAGGGTTTGAGAATCGGTGAAACGGTCAGCGCCTAAGCGACGCTTTCCTTCTGCTTGCGGATGCCATCGAGGACGATAGCCAGACCGGAGATCGGGTACTGCATGAGGTACAGCAGTTTTCCAATGAGAACATCGCGACTTGGCAGCTCGGCGATGGTCTGAAGCTCCGTGATGCTGAGGGACTTGCCGTCCATAATGCCGGCCTTGTAGGTGACCGTCGGGTTGTCCTTGAGGAAACCCTGCACCGCTTTCGCGAGTGCGATGGCATCCTTGCTGGTAGTGGCGATGGCGCTGGACCCCTTGAAATGGTCCGCGAAGCTCTCAAAGGCCGTGTCTTTTACCGCCAAGCGCAGCAGGGTGTTTTTGGAAACCCGGTACTGGCTTTGGCTATCGCGAACGGACTTGCGGAACGCCGTATCCTTGACCACGGTCAGGCCTTTGAATTCCACGACCACCGCAGTGGTGGCCGATGAGAAGGTTTCTTTCAGCACGGCTACTTCGGCGAATTTCTTGTTCTTTTCCATGTCTGCCTCCCTTACTTCTCAGCCGAGACGGCTGTGACGGTGATGGAGGGGCCCATGGTCGAAGCCATGTGAATGGCCTTGACGTACTTACCCTTGGCGGCGGAAGGCTTGGCCTTCAGCACTGCGTCCATGAGGGCCTGAGCGTTTTCTACCAACTTTTCGATACCGAAGGACAGCTTGCCAACACCGGCGTGAATGATGCCGGTTTTGTCAACGCGGTATTCAACCTTACCGGCCTTGATTTCTTTGATGGCTTTGGTGACATCAAAGGTCACGGTACCGGTCTTGGGGTTGGGCATCAGGCCGCGGGGGCCGAGAACCTTACCCAAGCGACCGACGCCCTTCATCATGTCCGGCGTCGCCACTAGCGCATCGAAGTCCAGGTAACCGCCAGCGATCTTTTCGACGAGATCATCTCCGCCGACCACTTCAGCGCCCGCAGCTTCCGCTTCCTTGATCTTTTCGCCCTGTGCGATGACCGCCACCTTCATCGTCTTGCCGGTGCCGTGAGGCAGGACAAGCGTTCCACGAACCATCTGGTCCGCGTGACGGGGATCTACGCCGAGCCGCATATGAACCTCGACCGTCTCATCAAACTTGGCAAAGGCCGAGTCCTTGATGACGGTGAGAGCTTCTTTCAGCTCGTAGGGACGATCTTCGATCTTGGCCGCGGCAGCCCGGTATTTCTTTCCGGTTTTTGCCATGTTGGCTCCTATCTTTGATCTCCCGCGAGAACGGTCGCGGTGGCCGGGG
>JAYVXV010000360.1:0-2999 GCA_043784905.1 Holophagaceae bacterium
TGAGCCTGAACCCTCGCATCATCGGCGCTAGTGGCGGGTATATCCATCTCGATGAGACGCCCGATGCGAACATGATCCACCTTGAAATCAAAACCATGGAGGCCTTGCTCCACGGCCTTGCCTTGGGGATCCAGAATTCCCGTCTTCAAAGACACCAACACCCGCACCTTCATCTGAGCCCCCAATAGTCTCAGTTTATCCCAGCGGGCAAAGTTGTTCAGTCCCAAGTCTCGAGCCTTGACTCGACTTGAGACTTGGGACTTGGGACTTGAAGCTTGAGGTGTTTTAAAACCCGATCTGGAAGGCAGCCAACAGCGTATCGCCGCCCTGCTCACCGGTCTGGGTACCCAGCGGCTTCAGGAAATTCTTGGAACGGGCGATGTAGTTGAGCTTGAAGTTCGCGGCTTTGATCTTTTTTGGGTTAAAGGCGTAGGTGTAGCCTGCGGTTATTTCAGTGTATTTGGGGGTGTAGTCCGCGCCGCCCGTGACGTAGGGGCTAGTGGCGGTGTACCACTCGTTGCCCTGGTTGTAGTTCAAAAGGTCATATCGCACCAGGAAGCTGTGCGCGCCTGTCGTGTAGGCCGCAGTCGCGTAGGCGCCAAAATATTTCTGATCCAAATGTTCGCGCTTGGGCGCGCCCCCCAGCGAAGGATTTCGGCGGCCCAACAACCCCGTCATCACCTCGGCGTCAAAGTGCCAGGCACTGTCCTGATAGACGTAGAAGGCGCCTGTGTTCGAGGTCTTGTCCTTGTTGTCCAGCACCTGGGTGGCGGTGGGAATGGCCGCCGCAACACCGGCGAACGTACCCGCTGACAACGCCCCGGCATCGGCGAGATCCGTGGAGCCCTGCAGCGTGTAGACGCCAAATTTGCTGTGGCCGTAGCCGAAATCAAGACGGCCCACGAAGTCTTTCTGCGCGTTGGAATCGTTCTGTTTTACGGCGCCATTGAAAACGCCTGCGCTGATTTTCCAATTGAATTCTTTGGGGTCACCAAACCCGTAAGACGCAATGACGCCGCGATCTCGCAAGTCGCCAAATACGCGGCCCAACTGGCTGCGCTCGGCGAAGAGCAATTCTGATGAACTCCCGGTGCCCTCATACGTCTGCGGGTTTTTCATCTGCCCCAGCTTGATTTCCAGGGGACCGCTCGTGTACTTGAGCACCAAGTCCTGGAGGATGTTGCTGTTGACGACCACATTGTTGGAGCCCGTGCCGGAATTGGCTTTGGACGAGATGGAGGGATCAAACATCACCTCGTAGGTGATGCTATCGGCGACCTTCCCGGCAATCTTGATTTCCGCTCGGCGGACACCGAACCCGTTCTCCTGAAATTCGCTGCGCAGATTGTAATATTTGTTGGGCGTCACGGCGGTGCTGTTGGTGCGTAGATTGCTGTCGAGCATCTGGCTATACCACACCTGAAGCAAGCCCGAAATCTGGGGCGCATCCTGGGCGGAAAGATTTGCTCCCCCCGCGACCAGCAGCGTGGCAAGGCCAAACAGGTTCAAACGTTTCATCTGGATCTCCGTTCACCGATTCGCTTCGGTCTTGGATTCAAGGTTGCTAGAAGCCTGTGACGATTCTGTGAACGGTGTGGGATTTTCTAGCTTGGCCTTGGTTTCCACCGATGGAATTCCAGGTCCAAAGTTCCATCGCTGGAGACTTCGATGCCTTCGGCCCGAATGCGTTCGATCTGTACCATGGCACCCCACCAGCGACCCTTGGACGGCACATACCCCTGGTTGTTCACCACGCGATGCCAGGGCAGCTTGGTGTCCTTAGGTAATCCCCGCAGCACCATGCCCACCTGCCTTGGCCTTCGCGGAAATCCCGCCAGCATCGCCACCTGCCCGTAGCTGGCGAGACGACCCTTCGGAATTTTTTTCACGATGACCAGCACAAGATCGCGGAAGGCGGGTTCTACCCCTTCTTCCTGAACCTCCTGCTCGTGAGCACTCATAACTGATCCTGCAAGTTCATATCTGATTTTGTGAATTCATACCGGATTTTGCGAATTCTATAGCTGGTGTACCGGTCTTTCACGGGCATGAATTCGTGAGCCGAATCCACCGTCATAGCTATGCCAATGATCCAGGTTTTCTTCCGGGTAGGCCCAGCACCAGTAGCCATCGCCGCTGTCGAAGTCCACGAGCCAGAGGCCCTTCACATCGGCGCCCAAATCACGGATGCCATCGGCCCAGCTCTCCACCAGCATTTGCAAGCGCTCGCGCAATTCATCGGCGCGTGCGTCGGCGCCCTTCTCCTCGGCATCGGTGAGTTCCTCAGCGAGACTGGCCGCCAACTGGAACACCGGTTCCGTCATGACCTTCACGGCGGGCATTAAAGCCTGCGCTTCTTCCAGGTTGAAAACTCGGGTCATGCGTCCTCCACTGCTTCATGATAATCCCATGCGTTTTGTTCCTTTGATCCCATCCACTTTGGCACCCGCGGCGTGGGCGGGATTCCGGGACATCGAGTTGGTTTGGGAAGAGACCTTGCATCCCGACTGGGAAGCCCAGGCCCGCCGAGATCTCGCCATCCACGCCCTGCACTTGAAGCCCCTTTCCTGGGGCGTTGACCTTTTGGAAACAGCCCTCGAAGCCCTGAGGCCAAGGCTCGGCGTGGATTTTCTGGTGATCCGAACGGATCTGCCATCGGGGCGCTGGGCCACTTCAAAATTTTTGCAAGCCCTTGAAGCCCTGTTGGAATGCACCTCCGGGCGGGGCGTCAAGCTGGCCCTGCGGCCGACCAAAGGGGCGGTGGTGGGCCTTGTCAAATTGCTTGGAGAAGTCCGAGGCGAGGCGGTGGGGTTCTGCTGGGACGCGAGTGTCGGTGAGGATTTGGAAAACATCGCCGATCGGCTTTACACCGCCGTGGGTGCCACCGGAGATGATTTCGCCCCACTCCAGCGCACCGGATACCGCTGGAACATGGCATTGCCAGACTTGCCAGGCGATGCGCGGGAGCTGGGCGATCGCATCGCCACCCTGAACGCACA
>JAYVXV010000361.1:0-2996 GCA_043784905.1 Holophagaceae bacterium
TCCCTGCCCCCGTATCTCTCCTCGACCCGGTCAACTCAAACCCATCTCGACCTCAGGAGACACCCCATGCGTCGCATTCTCGCACCCCTGGCCCTGGCACTCGTCACGGTTCTGCCCGCCACGGCTCAGACCAGCACCCGTTTCATCAAGATTGATATCGTCAGCAAATCCCTGATGGGACACCATCATGAAAAAAATTCCGACGACCCCACCGAAGTCCACGTCCGATTGCCCCTAAGTCTTGCCAAAGGCCTTTTGGAGACGGTTTCCGACCAGGAGTTCTGCATCCATGGCAGCGTGGACACCGACAATGGCACCAAGAAGGTCAACAAGAAGCAAAAACTCAAGGCCGATCAGCTCCTCAAACTCCTAGAATCCGCCCATGCTGGCGATCTCTTGCTGGAAGTCACCACCGACAAAGGCGACCACGTGAAGGTTGCGGTCGAGTAGTAATCAAAACAGGGCGTGTTCCCTGCGCGCCCGGCCCCGCCCGAAAAAGGCGGGGCATTTTTGTTTCGGGCCTCAGACTTCAGGCTTCGTTGTTGTGGATGTTTCACTTCCAGGGCGCATCTCAACCTGCAGACGCAACCAGCAATGTAGCCCGAAGCCCGAGGCCTGACGCCAGTTGAAATGGAATACAACTGCAAAATCCGGAGTTGTATCCGAGGTAGCCTGATCCCATGGAATCCGTTGCCCAGTTCCGCGCCCGTTATGTCGAAACCGATGCCATGGGTATCGTCCATCACGCTTCTTTTGTGGCCTGGCTGGAGTTGGGGCGCACGGAATTATTGAGGGCGCTCGGGCAGAGCTATCGGGAGTGGGAGCAGGCAGGTGTTCACCTGACGGTGAGTGAAGTCCACGTCAAGTACCGCGCGCCCGCCTATTTCGACGATGTGATAGACATTCATTGCGAAGTGATCGAAGCCGCCCGCCGCCGCGTCACCTTTGCCTACCGCATCGTGCGGGAAGGCACGGCGCTGGCAGAGGCCACCACCACCCATTTGGTGACCGGTGCCGATGGAAAAGCCCGTGTCCTTCCAGATGAGTTTCGGCGGCTGCTGGGCGATTGATAGAATCTGCGTTCATCTGCGGCTTCTCTTATTTTTTTACATGCAAAACCCTATGAATACTCCAGAGATGAATCGGGCTTAATCCGCCGACCCCGCCAGCAGACCCGCTAGGCCTGGTTTCACATCCTCCAATTCCCGTCTTAGGGCGTCCAGCTTCAAGCTCTTACCTTGGTGTGAAAGGCTCTGACCCCAGGCGGCCATCAGTTTTTGCACCTCTTGAACGGAGAAATCCATGCCTCCAAACGTTGTGTCTTTGGCGAGCGGTGACAAGGTGGACCAACGGGCGAGCCACGATTTGAGGCCGCGCTCCCAGAGGATCTGCATCCAGGCGTCCACTTCTCCAAACCGCTCGGTGCGGCGCAAGGCCTTCACGACCGCCAGGGAGGTGGCGGCGGGAAGAGGACCTGGGTTGTGACCGAAAAAATAACGTGGCCAAGGTTCCCTATTCGCGAGCAGGGCCGCGGGTCGGGGCGCCCTGGAATCCAGGCCGGACCAATCCGCATAGGCCTCCCAACAGGTGTCATTGAAAGGCCAGTGCTGCAAGCGACCTGAAAGCCGGGCGCAGATGCGCCTCGCCACAGGGGCCCACAACTCAGGGGTAGGTTTAAACGGAAGGGTGCCGATAGGCAGATCAAAGGCTTCGATGTCTTTTACGAAGATCGGCTCTAGCCGAGGATTCGGCAGGCGGGGACGCAGAAGCGCCATGCGCTCTCGGTGGGCATCCAGGCGATCTGGATTTTGCTTGATGAAGGTACCAAGCGCATCCAACCGTGGGGTGGCCTGCGCACGTAGAGCGGCATCGAGGATGTGGGTCGTGGGCAATCCAGAGCCCGAGGCCAATAGCGTGTCTCCCCGCAACAGCACCCATCGCGAATACTCGTCCCAGTCATGGTGGCTGCGCAGGTGTCCGGCCTCGGTTTTGGTCAGCCGCGTCCAGATCAATTCCGATGGGTCCCAAGCGTCGAAGATTGCCTGATGTTGAAGCTCGGCCCATTCGTCTCGATCAAAGCCTTCCTCCAACATGGCAAAGTGCAACGGAACGTTAAATGGCAATGGAAGATCACCCAAGGGATCTTGGGCCAAAGCCTGCCGAAGCGCGGTGGCCTGCTCCCTTGAAAGCTCCGGGCTGCGCAGCCATGTGTAGGTGGCGTTTTCTGATTTCTGGGCTTCGGAAGGCACCATGGCCTTACCCAAACTGGCGGACAGATCAGGCCATTGGCGCCCAGCTTGATGACGCAACCAATCCACGTAGGCAAGGGCATCCTCAAACCGATGCTGCAGGATCAACCCTTCCAAATGCAGCGTTCCCCAGGCCTCCAAGGTACGAAAAACGTGGCGCGGTCCTAGTCGGGAAACCAAGGCCGTTTCGAGATTTCGCTCCAACAACGCCTGACCTTCCTGGGCCATTCGTTCGGGTTCATCCCTATCCCAATCCCGCATCCAGTTGGACAGAAAGAACGGTGGCCATGGCTGGCCCGGCACGGCTGGCAAGCCGTCCAGGACCTCGCGATGTTTTTGTCGCTGCATTTGGCTTTCTGGCTCCGCATACCAAAGGGCCATCCATAGAATCCATTTTTCGGGATCTTGAGCGATGAGGCCTGGTAGCGGCTCCCCCAGTCGTTTCACCCTCTCTCCCACCTGCGGATCCTGATCCAGACCGGCTATTCGCAAGGCCGCAATGATGCGCGAGTAAGGGTTGGGAGCCGGTTGTTGCCAGGCCATTGCCGCGTCAGGCGCCTCGGACAAAGCTCGAAGGCCGAGCAAAAGATCTTCCCGAATAAGCCCCAGCTTTGGCGCCGTCAAGACACCCGCATACGTTGCTTCACGTGCGTAGCGCGCCACGTCATAGGTCCACTCCAGCCAGGCTTGGCAATCCTCTGGGTGTTGGGAGAGGTGGGCCTTCAACGCGTCGCGCACGGAGCGCCA
>JAYVXV010000362.1:0-2993 GCA_043784905.1 Holophagaceae bacterium
CAAAGAGGAGCTGGATGCCTTCATCCACGCCATGAAAATGATCGCTAGAGAGTCCGAGGAGAATCCCGATCTGCTGCACCAGGCCCCTGTCACCGCGCCCCTGCGCCGCCTCGACGAGACCACGGCCGCGCGCAAACCTGTGCTGCGCTGGGTAGAGGCCTAGGCGCATGTTGAGTGAGGCCGCCGGGACCGTAGCCATCATTGGTGGCGGACCCGTGGGCCTGTGGGTGGCCGCCCAAACCCGAATGCGATGCCCTCATGTTCGCGTGGTGGTGTTCGAGAAATATGAGACCTACGGGCGTCGACATGTGTTGCGCTTGGAGCCCAGGTCCCTCCGCACGCCGCTGCGCACCACAGACTCACGGCTGGCGGAGTTTTGCGATCGTTTGCCACCCGTCATCCGTACCCAGGAGCTGGAAGATCAACTTCAGAACCTGGCCCATTCCTGCGGCGTGGAAATCCGCACCAGGCATGAAGTGTTGGAGCCAGATGATGGGAAGCTCCTGGCGGAATTCCGGGATGATCCTGCCGGACTGGTCGCCGTGGTGGGAGCTGACGGCGCACATAGCACCGTGCGAAAAACGCTCTTCGCCGATGCCATCAGCACCTACGAAGAAGTCATGTACGCCTGCGAATTAAAGTACGAAGCCGTGGACGATACGCGAGCGCTGGTGCCAATCTCCGAAGCCTATCCCACGCTAAAACTGCTGAATCACGCCGCCCAGGAATACGTGGGCCGCGCCCGCGAAGGCCGAACACCCGTCACCCTGAGGATCATCGTCAGCGCCGCGGAATTCATCGAGCTATCCGGGGCTACCTTCAAGAAGCCTTGGCATCTTGCCCAGGATGAGGACCGCTCCCACGTGCCCGCATCGGTATTGGAATCCATCACGCGATGGCTCAACGCCCGCCAGTCATTCGCCGGGGAAACCCGAGTGCCTGGAAGCGAACTTTTGAGTGTCACGAGCCTCGCGCCCTACCGGTCGGCGGCCTTCGTGCGGCGCCGCGCCATCGGGCGTGCGGTGCCCGCCTTGCTGGTGGGTGACGCGGCCTTCGGCGTGCCCTTCTTCCGCTCCGCCAACAACGGATTTCTCTGTGGCACCCAAGCTGCCGCCTGCCTGGCGCAACTGGCGACCGCCACCGGCGATGACACAATCAAGGAACAGAGCCTCGACGACTACGCACGGTATGTGGAGCGGCTGGCCACCCGCGAAATCCGCACCGCACGGCGAAAGCGCACGATGCTCGAAACGGCGAAGTGGTGGTGCCAGGTTTCCGGCCTCGTCCCCTGGCAAGTGAACCGTTGGACAAGGCAGCAGATCGAAGATTTGAATTCACCGCTTGTGTTTCCAGAATTCTAAGTCGGGAAGAGTGCGATTCAAGCAGCGAGTACCATCAATCCCATGACTCGAATCTTCTTTCGCCTCGCGCCGCCATGCGTCCTTTTCTTTCTCGCGTCGCCCCTCTGCGCTGGCGCGCACCCCATACCTAAACCCGCGGCGCCGCCCGAAGTGGTGGGTCCCAAGACAGAAATGGGGGACCGCTGGCATCAGGTCGCGGCCACGAAGCAGGCCCCGGCCTTTCAGTACCAGATCGCCGAAGAAGGAGGGGACCACTTCCACCTGAATGTGCGATTAGTGGACGACGTGAATGCCTCCGCCTGGGCTTTCCAGGCCTGGATGGCTGAACCTGGAATGGTGAAGATCCACCGTGCCTTGCTGAAGGAAATTCGCACGGGGCTGAGGGATGCGAAGGCTCACCCGAAGTGGGACTACCAAAAGAGAGTCATCTCATCATTGGACAAAATCTCTTCAGGTCTTTGAAGTAGAGCCACCGCATTTTCAGGTCTTCATTCCGTTTTCGGACACGCCGTGGGAGCTTCCCGAGCGCATGGAGCAGACCTCGTTTGAAGCCAAAAAGGCCGAGGATCAACAGCCTTACTGGGCCACGAAATTGCCGGTGAGCCATCATTTGGATTCCACGAGTAAACAGATCACGCATCTGAATTTCGATCTCGCGCTGGTATCAGCCAGGAGCCCCCATCTCCGCCACCCGCCTCACGCCTATGACCTGGCTGTCAGCTCAAACCTTAACTTCGGGCTATCAAATTTGGCCCCTGGCATCGAAGCCCTTGCAAAACTTTTGGGAAAAAGCTCCTTCATTTATCGCCCCTCACCCAAGGGATATGTCCTCGCCGAAGAGGCTAGTACTCCTAAACGAATCTTCTATTCCAAGGACTGGTTAGATCGAGTTTATTTTCCAGAGCCCTGGCGCCCGCTTGAAGACCATGTGCTTTCAGACTCAGAAGGCGTCGTCGCCGTTTTCAGTGGTGCTCTGATCGAGATCCTTGGTCAGCGCCTGGACCTCACGAAACATCTCTCCAGCACCAGTGGCGATCAGGAGCAAACCTTCGCATTGCTTCATCACGCCAAGGAAGAGAATGCTCACTACTTCCTCCTTAAAGCCACCGGTCCCACTCGTAGCGACTCCACCGCAGGATACAACGGCTCCGGTGAGGAAGTTGATCTGTTGCTCATCCGAAAAGATGAATCTGGGTGGCGGCTGCAAAGCGAACAGATTGATTCTTCTGGGTTTGACTTCTATTCTCGCGGTCCCAAATCGCAATCTGGTTCGCCCTGGGTTTGGACGGTCGAAGGTCTCGATTATTTCAGTTTCACCCTTTCCTTTGATCCCAAAAATCCATCCAAAGGCTTGGTCCGAAAAGATCAGAAACACCGAAATCCAAACCCGCTGCCATGGCAGTCCATAGACCCGGCTGGCAGGCCAAAGGCTGCACAGAAGCCAACCGTGCGCCAGTCGAATGGCCGCGGTTAAAATTCCTCCATGCCCAGCACCAAACCTTCTCATCGCGCCACCGCGAAATCCCTGCGGCTCCTCGCGCTTTCGTTTCCCGAAACCGTGGAGCACTTCCCCTGGGGCGAATCCGTGGTGAAAGTGCGGGGGAAGATCTTCGTCTTTCTGGGCCGCGCGGA
>JAYVXV010000363.1:0-9590 GCA_043784905.1 Holophagaceae bacterium
CCCAGCAATTGCTGGGTGGAAAAATTCGCCTGCCGCTGGTAGGTGACACCATGGGGAAAGTTCGCGTTATTGGGGGCGTTGCTACCGGAGAACACGCCATAGAAATCCGCACCGACCGTCATCATGCCCGAGTAGTCGCCGATGGTGGGTTGGCCACAGGTGCCGGTAGAACCATCGGGGAGTGACGCCAGGACGATGTTTGTGGGGGCGGTGAAGGGATCATTTTTGGGGGCGAAATCTGCTTGGTTGATCCAACTTCCACCTGAGAGCTTCTGGTAGAAGAAACCCACCATGCCCGCATTGTTGATGGCGATGGCAGGATTCGTAGCGCCGACGATGGTGCGTAGATCCGAGCTCCAAGTAGCGCCGCCATCCGTGGAGCGTCGCAGGTGCAAGGTCCAGGATCCCCCGCCATCCTCGCCCCACGCCACGTAGACCGTGAGGCTGTCCGTAGGATCCACCGCGATGGACAGGCTGGATCCAGCCCGGTTGGTGCCGAGGGTGTTATTGAAGGTCATGTTCTGGCCCGTGGCCACCTTGGCGCCCGCGAGTCCGTCGCTGCCAAGCAGGCTTTGAAACTTAGTGGCCCCGGTTCCGCCCGCATCATCCCGCACCACCACCACGTCTGAGACGAAGGTGGCGGTACCGGAACGCCAGGCGAGCATGGCCGCGTACACACGACCGTCTGGTGCAGAGGCGGCGCGAATGGAGGGGCCGTCCTGGCTTGCGGTTGCGCGGCTCTCGACGTCTACAGGAGCGAAGCCCGCTGGCGCCGAGGCCGTGGCGGCATTGGTGGAGAGGTCTACGGTCGCCGTCTTGCCACCAGGCTGATTAAAATTGTTGTTGCCAATGTAGACGCGGTCGCTGCCGCCAACCGTTCGGGCATCCAGAAAGGGCTGATCCTCGTTGCCCCGGTCAACCAGAATGGACATGGGCGAGGTGAGTGAGAAGCCGCTGGTGCGGAGGATGTTCAGGTTGGTGTTGTCACTGCGCAGGATGCCGGCGTAGAGAATATTGGAGCTGCTACCGAAGCGCAGAGAAACGTCGGAGGTCGCTGTGCCGCCAGGCATCACCGCATTGAGGGTCCAGGTGTTGCCGCCGTCCGTGGACACGTAGTAGGGGGCCATGGTGCCCCCGGCGGGGTTGGGGGTGAAGGCCGATCCGGCCATCTGAAGAACGTTGGCGGGATTCACGGCTAGGCTGGGCTCGCCGTCGCAGGTCGTCTCGTTGCTCAGCGAGCGGGGAACCATGTTGACGACAGTGACGGATTGGGCGCTCAAGGCGCCTGCGGCCAGGGCCAAAGCCAGGCTGGTCATGGTGCGTAGGGAAAGAATGGAACGCATGAAAGATCTCCTAGGAAAGGGGGCGTGGGCTCAGCGGTTGGAGATCATCTGCTGGATGCGCGGCAGCTGATCAGTGTTATGAAAGTCCTTGAGATCCAGGGCGGTGAGGCCCGGAATCATCTCGGCTTTGCGGCTGTAGTCCATGGGCTTGGCGTGCAGAAGCCACACACCTTCCTGGCCCATCTCGTAATGGGGCGCATCCTTCCACACCCGATCCTCAGAGGTCGGGAAAAACATGGTTACGGTCTTGGTTCCAGGCTGTCCCTTGATGACGGACTGGACTTCGATCACGGCCTTGTACCAATGGGCCGCGTGCTCACTAACGCGTTCATCGATGTTGGCGGGCTCCACGGAGGTCACCCGGCCCTGCACAACCTGTTCGGCCATCTTCAACCGGTGGTTCAGGTCGCGGTCATTCCGAATGCCGCGAGCTTCCGCGACCAATCTTCCGTGGCGATCACCGTCGCCTGCTTGCTGAGTGAAACGACCGATTTCCACGCCGGACGCGCTCTCGCCGAAGGCGTCCATATCCAGGAAAAAGGTAGAAACTTGGCCGAGTTGGTGATCCGCCGCGCGGAGTGAGCGCACGGTAATCACCTGGCCTACCATCTCGGAAAGCAAGGGCGTACCGTGCATCACCCGATCCACTCGAACCAGCGTAGTCTGCGGGCTCTTGGCCACCGAAGAAAGGTTTGAAGCACCCTTTTGCACCACCGTTCCGACGAAAACAAAGTTTGCACGGTCTAAAAGCTGGTCAGCCTTGTGGGCCTCCAACGGAGTGCGCCTTTCGGCGAAGTCTGACGGACGAGCCGATGGATTGTCTTGAGCCGATACCAGGCTGCAAGCCAATAGGGCGCAGTAGAGGGGGATTCTCATGAGAAAACTCCAGAATAAAAATTCCCATGCCCTAAAGGGACCAGGGAATACAGGGCCAAGCACCAGGCTGGTGCTTCGTGGAATAAATAGAGAAAGAACCGGGAGGGGTCAGTTATATTTTTTCGAGCATCCACCCATTCGGATCCGGTGAATTTAATGTCAGAAATATTAAAAATTGAGCGAGTCGGCCTTTGGTTGCCATGGGCAACTCCTTTTGGAAAAGGAAAACGGTGAATTGGGACGCAAACCCGTCCAGCGCGTTTCACCACTTGGGAAACGCGGGGAGCGGCCTGCGGACGCAAAAAACCTGAACTGAGAGGAGATCTGGGTCCGAGTATGAAAGCCAGTTCCAAAAGTAAGTTGTTATAAGTTGTTAAGATTTTCTAATCTCGAAGCTGATCACTCAGGCATTGAGATTATTTGTGAAAAAAACGATGAGTGGACCGATGCTCTACCTAACTTTCGGTCACGACTACGCAGTTTCGCCCGCGGTTTTTTGCCTGGTAAAGGGCCTTGTCCACGTTGACGAAAAGATCTTTTAGGTTACTGGCGCCTGGAGCGCCGACCCCAAAACTCATGCTGGGGAATATGTTCTGGCCACCGTCCAGAATCAAGGGTTCTTCATCAATGCGACGGCGCAGTTTTTCCGCGACGGTACTGCCGATTTTCAAGTTTGTTTCTGGCAGCAGCACAGCGAATTCTTCACCGCCGATGCGAAAGGCCAAGTCGGATTTTCGCAGGGCAGAGCGCATGCGTCCCGACAAGGCTTTCAATACTTCATCACCCGTGCCGTGGCCGAATCGGTCATTGATGAGTTTGAAATGGTCCAGGTCGCCAAGAATGAGCACAAAGGGCCGTTTGTGGCGTTCCCATTGGTGCAGCGCGTGTTCGAGATTTTGATCGAAAGCTCGGCGGTTCAGGAGTTGGGTCAGCGGGTCTGTCAGCACTTCGCTGCGCAGAGATGCGGTTTCCATTTCCAGCATGGCACGGCGCTCTCGTAGATCGTTAATCTGACGATCGAACTCCCGTTTCACGCGCTTTGCATGGAGCCACTCCAGACCACGGCGGCAGGCGTGCAGCAACCGAGGGCCTGAAAGCGGCAAAGGCAGCCAGTCTCCGGCGCCAGCTAGCAGCAGTTTGCGCTCCATGCCTTCGTCTGCCATCGGCCCCACGAGGATCGTGAAGGGCGGGTCTTCTTCGTCATGCAGCGCGTGAAGGAAATCAAGGGCAGTCTGACCAGTCTCATCCAAACCCAGCAGCACCAAGGGAGCCTTGTTGTTCCGGCGGGCTTCCAGAAAAAATGCTGGTGGTTCCGCCTGAAGTTCAAAGCGAAAAGGTTGCAGGGTTCCCGGAAGCTTTTCGGTCTCACCTGCGTCAAGCCCTGTAGCCATGATGGGTACCGCACGGCCGGCCCGATCAGGGTCGCCTTCCATCACGGGCTCCAGTTGATGAAGAAGCTGATGGATGGTGCTCCCCGCTGCTACGAATCCATCCCCATCCACTTCGCGCAAGCGATCCAGATCCGCCCGGGTGGGCGGGTTTTCGAGAACGATGTAGATGGGCAGATTGTGGAACAAGGCCCGACTTTCACCGCGCATGAGGTTGCAGAATCGAAACCCGTCCAACGGGTCCCCTGAGCCGTCCACCAGCATGAGCTGGGCTTCGTTCCATGCCTCTGTTGCCAAGGCGCTGAGCTGATCAGGGAATTGGCTCACATGGTGTCCCGCCCCCTCATAAGCCATGCGGAGGCGTTCGACCAAGGTTGCGTGTTCTGTGATGGCGACGATGTTCATAGGGACTTATGCAGAATAACGGCAGGATCAGGGCTGCGGGGCTAATTCAGATACACGCGGCCCATCCGGCGATGTAAGGCGCATGTCAATTCATAAGGAATGGTGCCGAGGAGTTGCGCCAGTCGCTCGATGCTAAAGGGAGCCGCAGGATCGGTGCTAAAGAGCGCCATGGGATCGCCGGGGGCGATGCGGACACCCAGAGGCAAAGCAACCGTTAGATAGTCCATGGAGACGCGCCCCACCACGGGGTATGTGGCGCCTTGGAAGCCCACCACGGCACGGTTGCCCAGATCCCGCCGATAGCCATCCGCATAGCCGCATCCAAGGGTGGCGATCTGCATGGGTTGAGGCGCCACAAACGTGCGGCCGTAACCCACCGCTGTGCCTGAAGGGACGGTCTTAACTCTGGCAACTTCCGCCACCAACTCCAGGGCGGGTTGGAGGCCGAGGGCATGGCCCTCGGGGATGCAGGTCAAGCCGTAAAGCGCGAGGCCCGGTCTCGCATGGGTATCGCCATCCATGTAGCCTCGCAGCAGGCCGTCACTGTTGGCATGATGCACTTGTGGGAAATTCAGCCCCGCATCTCGCAATTGCTGGTGACAGATTTCAAAGATGCGGCGCTGGCGATCGGAAAACCCCCGATCTGGATCGTCCGACGTGGCGAAATGACCCATGAGGCCCACCAACCAAGGGGATAGCGCCCTCAAACCCGCAAGGCAATCTCCGAGTTCAGACGGAAGAAAACCGAAGCGGCCCATGCCGGTGTCCAGTTTGAGGTGCAGACTGACCGGATGTTCAGGTAGTAAGCGCGCATAGGAATCCAAACTCTCGGGCCCGACGATCGCCACCGAAAGGTGATGTTTGGAGGCGAGAGGCAGGGCTTCGGGACGCAATCCTCCGAGCACCAGGACAGGCACCGCGATGCCGCCTTCTCGTAATTCCAGGGCTTCTTCAAGGTTTGAGACCGCCAGTCCCGCCACGCCCGCGATTTCGAGAGCCCGACCCACCGGAAGAGCTCCATGGCCATAAGCATTGGCTTTCACGACGGCCCAAATTCCGCGTTTTTCAGCCGCCCCTTGAAGCTTTTTTAGATTGTCTGCGATGCGGCTGAGATTAATTTCCGCTCGCAAAGCCCGGCCTTCCGGGCGAGGCCGGAGCGGTACGAGAACATCTTCAGGAGCGTTCATAGATGGTTCCAGGCTGCGCCGTTGCGTCAAAATAACTTGAACATTGAGACGGCATTCCGGCTTAAGGAGCCGTGCCAAAATAACCTGAACTGCAGAGGTTATTTTGGCACGGCTCCTAACCCGTCAGCCCAGGAAATAGTCGAGCAGCGATGATTGTCCCCCTTCGGTGGAGACCAGGTGCCTGACCCTTGGCCGACCCTCGACATCCAAGCGGTAGGCGGCGGCAAAGTGAATGCGATCTTCCATCGTAGCCCGGTGGTGTTGCCTGAGATGTTCGCCCCAACTGGAACTGAGGTAAGTCTCCACAAACACCAGGATTCCCGCAGGCGATTCTGGATCTTCAAAAAGCGACCACCTGACCGCGCCATCGCGGATGCGGATGCGTCTAACTTCGCGAATGGCGATCCTGAATGCCGCAGAGTCTTGGATGGGAATGTGATACTCCAGCGCCACGAGAATGGGCCCCGCATCCGAGGCAATGGGTGCCGCAGGATGAGGGTCGGCGCGATGAGGCGTCATGTCCACCTCGTGCTCCAGGGCATCAATGTGCAGTCGTCCAATGACCGCAAGTACCAACGCCATTCCACCAGCGGCGAGGGTGAAGGTCCACACCATGCCCACATGCTGGGCGACGAGGCCCCAAAACGCGGCCCCCACAGCCATGGCACCGCCCCAGGTGGTGATGTAGGCACCGAAGGCCCGCGCACGCACCCACGAGGGCACGGATAGCTGAATACCTGTGTTGATGGTGGAGAGTGTGGAGTTCCAACCCATGCCACAGATGAACAGCGAGACCCCCACCGGAATCGGCCGCGGCCAGATGCCCACCGCCAGCAAAGCCACGGCGAAGAGCATCGTGAAGCCAGCAAGCAGTTGATTCGTGCTGAATCGCGCCCTCAACGGAGCGAAGAAAAAAGTGGACGAAACGGCGCCAACCCCAATGCAACCCATCAGCAAACCAAAACCCGTTGAACTAAGGTTCAGGTAATGAATGGCCAGCACTGGTGTCAGCGAAAAGATAATTCCCGCAAACCACACGAAGCCAAAGGCTCGCAACAGAATTACCTGCAAGGGGCGGCTGTGGCGGACGTAGCGCAGTCCTACTTTCATCGCGGCGGTGAATCGTTCGGCGGGCAGATCCGTGGGGGGCATTTTTCGTTCCCATCTGCCCAACACCAGCACGGTTCCCATGAATGAAACAGCATTGAGTGTGAACGCCCAACCGGGCCCCAAAAGACCCACCACCAGGCCTCCAAGGGCGGGCCCCACCGCACGGCTCACGTTGTAGCTTACGGAATTCAGCGTGACCCCAGCGGGGATCTGGGTCCTTGGCAACAATTCTGGAATGATGGCCGACCAGGCCGGCGCGTTGATGGCCGCGCCGATGCCCAAGAGTAGAGACATCACCAGCAATAGGGCGGGGCTAATGTGGTGGAAGAAGGTGAGGCCCGCCAACGTTCCGGCTACGACCATCATGTAGCCTTGAGCGGTGATCAACAGCTTGCGGCGGTCCACAATGTCGGCAAATGCGCCTGCCGCGAGGGCCAACGCGAGCATCGGCAACGTCGTGCCCGTCTCGATCAAGGAAATCAGCAATGGCGATTTGGTAAGTTCCGCCATCTGCCATTTTTCGCCGATGGTCTGGATCCAGGTGCCGATGTTCGAGGCCGTAGCGGCGATCCAGATCATCGTGAAGAGGCGCACCCGAAACGGGGCCCAGGGACTCATGGAGAGCCCCGATGGAGCGTCTGTAGGATGGGCGCGGTCGCTCAAATAAAATTCCTGAACGTTCAGATTAACGAAAATTAACCACGAAAGTACGCGAATGTACGCCAAAAAAACAAAGCAGAAAGTTAATGATGAAAGTTAATGATCTCGCCTTTCTCCTTCCCTATTTGAGGTTGTGGACGCAGCCGAGAAACCCAAATATTACCCATTTTTTATTCGCGTTTTTTCGCACAATTCGCGGTTCCAGCTTTTTCGGCTCCTGGATTCGGTTTAGCTGCGTTCGCTGGCCAATGGGAATTCCAGCCTGAAGGTACAGCCTTGGCCGGGCTCACTGATGAGTTGGATGGTCGCGCCCATGCCTTCCATCAGTCGCTTGACGATGGACAGCCCCATGCCCGTGCTGCTCTCCCCCGCTGTGGGCTTGGCGCTGAGACGAACGAGACTCTTGAAGGCTTGGCGTTTGTCTTCTTCGGTGAAGCCTGGGCCTTGGTCCTGAACTTCAAGCACCGCAGCACCACCTTCTCTCCGCACGCGGATCCACAGACTTCGTTCGGGTGGACCCGGCGGTGTGAATTTGATGGCATTGGAAACCAAATTCTCCAGAACTTCGCGCAGGTACATGAAATCAGCTTCGGCCTGAAGCCCTTCATCGGGAACTTCCAATTCGATGCGGATGGCCTTGGCCTGGGCGAGGCCGATGTAAGCTAGGCGCAGCTCGTGGACTACTTCTGAGAGATCCACTGGGGCGAGATTCACATCGAGTCGTTTTGCCTCCAGCACATGAATGTCGAGCAATTTGGAAACGAGCTGGGACATGCGGAAGGCCCCGGCCTGGATGCGCGCTCCCCGGCGGGATACTTCTTCGATATCCATCGGCGTATCCCGCAGCATCTCCCCGTCCAGGGCCAGTGAGGCGAGGGGGCTTTTCAGGTCGTGGGCCGCGATGCCCAGAAAGATATTCTTCTCCTGATTCAACTGAAAAAGCTCCGCGTTCAATCGCTCCAAATCACGCTTGTTTTGCCGAAGGCGCGACGTGGATTCGTGGATCTTCGCCGCGAGCCAACGATTTTGGTCCCGAAGGATCCTCACTCGAAGCCGGTGGATCAGGAAGAACGCGAGTATTCCAAGGATCGCGTAGACGGCGTAGGCAAGCGGTGTTTGCCAGGGCGAGGCCTTCACGTCGAAGGGGAAAAAGGTGGGCCCCGAAACCTGCCCGAGATGATCCTGGGCCCATAAGGCCAGGCGGTAGTGACCCCTGGGCAGCGCCGCGAAATCCCGGCTGCCTTCGTTGGTCCACGGGCTAGGCGCCTCTTCGAGGCCTTCGAGCTGGGTCCGGAAACGGATGCCCTCTTCCCGCTGAAAACGGGAAATGCCAAAGTCGAAAGAAAGATGGTTTTCCGCGTGGGTCAGGACTGAGTGGGGCGCTAGCTCCGTTGGGAGGCCCCTAACTCGGATCTGGTCCAGGTACGGCGGGGGCAGGGGGGGCATGGGCACTTCTGCCCCCGGATCCAAGACCGCTGCGCCACGAGGCGTTCCGATCCAAGCACGACCCTCCCGATCCACCAACGTTGCTGAGGTATTGCAGCTCAGGCTCGGGAGCCCATCTCCCACCGCGAATGTTTCAAGCTTAAAGCCGTCGGATCGCGTGGTGATTCGCACGACACCCCGTTTGGTCCCCACCAGAATTCGCTTGGAAGCATCCAATCGAAGGCTCGCGATGGTATTGCTTGGAAGGCCCGGCAAAGTCTTCTGGTCGAGTCGCTCCCATTCACATGGCTCTTGGTCCAGATCGCAGCGGACCAGGCCGGCGCCCGAGGTCCCGGCCCAGAGCCAACGGCGCCCAGAAGGATCCTTGGCTTCCAACAGCGCGTGAATGGATTTGGAGGGGAGACCTGTTTCGGGCCCGAATATCGTCCAATGGCCATGCGCGAATTTTAATAATCCGTCCCCTCGGGTTCCAGCCCAAAGCGTCCAGATTCCATCCTTCCCAAGGGTTTCAAGCATGGTGTAGACCGAGGGCCCTTCTAGGTTTGGAGGTGTTGGAACCACCGTTGCTTTTCTACGTTCGACCTTGGCGATGCCGCGGATGGTTCCGACGTAAAGTCCTGAGCCATCATGGGCGGGCAGAATGACATTTACATGGATATCCGGCAGTCCCTCCTTGGTGGTGATGAGGGACCACGAAGAACCCTCGCGCACCGCTACCCCACTCAGACTTCCCATGTAGAGGCGGCCCGAGGCATCTTCCACCATGGAGTAGACGTGAGAACGAATGGACCCCACACCAGGGCCTTCCAGGGTCCAGTGACGGCCATCCCAGGCACCGATTCCGTTGGCGGTGCCAACCAGCAAAGCGGGCTTGCCTTTAGCATTGTGGCCTTCGAGGAAACCAGTAACATCGTCCGAAGGCAGGCCGGATTCGTGGTCAATGGTGCGCCAACCCGCTAGATCGAGTGAAGCCAATCCTCCGCCGCGGGTGCCGATCCACAGGGCGGGCCGATTTCCTGGATTTGGCAGCAGGGCGTATATGGCGTTGCTGGGGAGCCCATCCGCAGCGCCAAAGTGCGTCCACGTTTTTCCCTGAAGGCTGAAAAGCCCTTCGTCAAAACTGCCCGCCCAAACGGTGCTTTCACCGGATGGATTGGGGGTCACCGCAAGACTGG
>JAYVXV010000364.1:0-2941 GCA_043784905.1 Holophagaceae bacterium
TCCGCGCGAAGGCGTTCCAGATGGAGCATCCGCGTGGCCCCCGTCAGAACGCCAACGATGAACCCCAGCAGCGGATCCGCCACCGGCACGGCATTGGGCGAACCACGCGCAAGGCCCGACAGCGCTCGATCCAGCAGGCCCCGCAGCCCCACCGATTCCCCAAACGCAGCAAAGACCGCCAACCCACCCCAGGCCGTGACCGGCTTCGTCGTCAGCCCAATTTCAATCGCCTGACCTCCCAAAGCAGTAAACTGTGACTGCACCGTTTGGTCCGGCATCCGATCCTCCCGTTTGTTTCGCAACTACAGGAAAATCAATCCGAACCGACGGTGCAACCTCTATCGCTCAGAACCAAACGCAGAATGCGGGATGAGACCGCATGCAGGCGGACACTCCCTTCAGGCTGGAACCCAAACGCGTGAAATCACCTGCGCGGGGCCGCTTCACCGACCCCTACCAAATGCCTGACGCCCCATGGCGGCCTCCATGACGCACAAGGTCAGATTCTAAAGAAACCCCCTAGCCCATCCTTTGGGGATTTCTCAGCCCTCAAGCCATTACCTAGGGCTTTCCAGGCTTAAACCTTGACCCGTCCTTTTGGCACGAGGCTTGATTCCTTTCCCTCGGACCTTAACCTCCAAGGAGACCTCCATGAAGAAGCAATCCGGCTTTACCCTCATCGAACTGCTGCTGGTGCTCGCCATCATCGGCATTATCAGCGCCATCGCGATCCCCGCCCTGCTCGCTCAGCGCGCTCGGGCTCGTGACAAGGCCGCCATCAGCAATACTGTTGGCCGCGTGGACGATCTCGTCGGTCAGTTTGACAAGTTCCATGAAGCGGGACTTGGCAATGCCTCGATCCAGACAAAGTTGAACTCCTATCTGAAAGCGACGACCGGTCGGGATAAGAATCCCTGGCACGCCAGCGTGGCCGCCTATGCTTCCATTGACTACACTCAGACTGCCGCCTTAACTAAGTCAGCTTTTGAAAACGCTCTGACAACGGGCTCGATGGGCCAGGCCAAGATGGCTGCTCAGTTGCCTTCAACTGCCAATAGCGGTCGCGGCTTCCTCGGCGGCGCGGTTTTGGTTCAGAACAAGATCAACAATTCCACTACCGTCAGGAAGTCCGTCGCCATCGAGTAGTTCTTGGCCACAATCTTCAAAAAAGGGAGCCTATGCTCCCTTTTTTTATGTGAAAGTTGATGATGGGAAAAATGGAAAATCCGCCTAAATGGAAATTTCTCAAGCCATTCCGAATCCTTGCCCCCTTCCTTGGCGGATTTGTATTTCTGCTCTTTTTGATTGCTGAAGCCGGGTACCGCTATAAACACGCTGAAGGCGGGATTTCTGGATTCATCGGGGATGGTTTTTCCCGTGGCCCCATTCGGGACTTCGTCATTTCCTACGGACTCAAAATCCTTCTCCCGGTCTACCTGGTTTTCGGCCTTTTTCAGTGGTTGGTCGGCCTTGGCTGGGGCTCCCTATTGAAACGGGGATGGTCCAAGAATTGGACCTTCGGGGAGGCCTTCGGGTTCAGCTTGGCGGCCCTGGGATGGGCCCACTTGGTGCTTTGGTGGCAGGTGCCGTCAACCCTCTGGGTGCTGCCTGGTTTGCGGGTGGTCCCTTTCTTCCTGCTTTTCCCATTGCTGACCCTCCTGGTCCTGGGTTATCCAGTGTTTTGGATCAAAAGGCAGGCGGGCTTAGGTGGATTGAGGCGCCTTTCGATGATTGGCGGGTGGTTGCTGTTGTGGAGCCTGCCATCCCTGGCCCCCCAAATCCTGCCTCGAATTCTTGCAAAGCCTAGTGGCGGCAATGATTCGTGCAAGGTACTCATGGTCGGTATTGATGGCCTGAGGTCGGATACCTTTCTGGCCAACACGGATGGCTGGCAGGGCATCCGCTACGAAAATGCCTACACGCCCATTCCTGCCACTCGCCTGCTTTGGCACATCCTTTGGGGTGGCGAGCCTTTGTATTACACCGTGGGGCATGCTCCTCCTTCCATTGAGGAGTTCCAGAATCCAAATGTTCTTCCCATTCTGCGCGAAGCCAAAAACAAGGATTGGAAACCTCGGTTCTACATTGATGACGGCGGAACCATTAGCCTTGCAGGTCGGGATTTGGGTTTCGACGATGTATTAATGCCCGCCCGGGGCTGGGAGAATTTCGTCAACTCGAACGTCTCGGTCGGCTTCCCCCTTTACGCAACCTGGGAGAATTGGGGCAAACCCTTCCCCACCACCAATCCATGGGCCCCCTTGGACGCAGGTCTAAAAGAAGCACTGCGATTGGGACGCGGCAGCAACTGGGTGATGTTCCACACCTGCCTGGCCCACCAACCGATTTTCCTGAATCGGCAAGAGCTCGCCCAGTTAGGGCGTTGGTGGACCCTACCCCCAACCCGTTTGGAGCCCATCCCCACGCGTTACCAGGTGACGGCTGCGATCCTCGCCAAAGCCGATGCTAGAACCAATCCATTCAGGGCCTATCAGATTCGAATGGCCTCGATCCTAAAGGCGTGGGAACCCATCTGGAATTCTCTGGAAAAAGACCCACAATTTGGGAACGCGGACCGCTTTCTGTTCTCCGACCACGGAGAAAGATTCTACCACGTGACCCAGACCTTTCAACTTCAGGGAGTTCATGGTTTCAGCCTGGACCCATGGGAAGCCCATGCGGCTTTCTTGGCGGCTGGACCAAAATTCCCCAAGGTCGCTGGCCTGCCCCCCAAGGATGCGACCCTCAGCCTTCTCTGCTTGCGGGATGCTGTTTCTCAGCGATTGAAGGGTAAAGAGAACCTAACTGAAGCTGATCTTGAAGCCATGTATCCAAAAGCTCCTCTCCGATATCACACCTTGGACACGAGCATGTTTGGGGATGAACCGGGAAAATACTTATCCATTGACGAGAAAGATATTGCGACCAAGTGTTACATCGG
>JAYVXV010000365.1:0-2928 GCA_043784905.1 Holophagaceae bacterium
TTGGCGAGAAGCGCCGCCCTCGACGACCCAGGTAGGAAGGCCAAAGGACCAGCTCTGGGCCTCCGCAACGCGATCGGGCGGGACGGCCAAGGCAAGCCCGGTGAGCTGGGGCATTCCGGGTTTGAGAAAGGCTTCGACCGTGGCCTTCAACAAGGGTTTTCCACCGAAATCCCTGAACTGCTTGGGGACGCCACCACCCATCCGCTCCCCACGCCCACCGGCAGGAATCACGAGGTAGATATTAGGAGCCGTTAAGGAATTACCAGTGCTTTTCTGGTCATTCATTTAGGGCTCCTTATGCCGAATGCCGTTCGGCGCGATGGGTGGTGCTCCCAAACAATACCGAAGAGGCTATGGCTCCTTGTGCCGGTCTCGCAACTTTGTGGCAGGGTTCGTTTCTGAACGACGGCTTATTGCTGACGGGTGATGAAGGGGTCAACGCCGCGATCCTTGAAGTATTTGGCCAGCTTATCCGCAGCTTCTTCGGCCTCGGAAAGTTTCGTGTAGCTGCCCACCCGCACCCGTTTGATGGGGCGACCGTCGTGGGCCAAACCATCCAAAAGGCTGACGGGTCCGAAAGAGGCTTTCTGTAGTTCTTTGCTCAGCCGATCCACATTGGGTTTTTCCGCCAGGGCGGCCACTTGAATGGTGTAGGGGTTGGTCTGATCCAAGGCCGGGTCCAAGGCCACCGAGGCTCCCGAAGCGTCCACGGTATGAATGTGGACCTGAGTGAATCCATCGGCCAAAAAGCCTAGGTCCATGGCCGCACGCTTGGAGAGATCGAGGATGCGGCCTTTGGCGAAGGGGCCTCGATCGTTGATCTTCACGATCACTTTCTTACCATTGTCGAGGTTCTCAACTGCGAGGAAAGTCCCCAAAGGCAAGGTCCGATGAGCGCAGGTAAGCTCCTTGGGATTAAAAATTTCGCCGTTGGCGGTGGGCTTCCCTTCGAAGCCATCTCCGTTCCCGCCGTACCAGCTGGCTTCGCCCGATTCTTCATAACCCTGAACCTGCCCCGGGGTCGGTGATGACAAACGGCCCCCGCGATGAGCAGGTGCCGAACGAGGTGTTCGCGTGCAGTGAAGGGTGAACAACAGACCAAGGGCTGCAGCGGAGGAAGGCGTCCATCGGCGCACTTTGGTAATCAGTCCGCCCCGAAGGGCCTGGGGCGAATCGGCAACCAAATGAACGGCCACCTGTCGGGCCCAGACGAGGCCCACGGGTTTCCCATTCTTGGCCACACGATAGGTCATGCTGCTCCGAAACCTTAAGCCATAGTCTGAATTGGCCCATCCAAATAGTCTATCGCAAAGCCTTGTGAAGTAAAGAGAAAATGCCCAAAGCGAGGCCTTTTACGGCAAGGTCATTGCTTGTCTGGGATCTCTGATACGAGGTAGGGGCGAGGCTTGTTCCCATCGGCCAAGAAAAGGGGTGGTAATTTTTTAGTCAGGGCTTCTGCTTCTTCTCGACTCGTAAAGGGCCCACAAAAGATCTGAGTGCAAGTCTTGCCATCTTTCATTTTAATCGGCAAATCGAAACTTTTCAGGCCCGCCCCCACCAAAAGCCGGGTCGCGTTTTGGACCGTTTCCTTTTGGCAGGCGATCTCAAGCCTGAGCGCCCAAGATCCTTTGGGGAGCGAGGCCCGCTGGGCTTGCCCCGGGGCAAAGGCTTTCGCCAAATCCTCCCCCTTGCTGACCTCTTTTGGGAGACCGGCAGGGGCGGCGACTTCAGGCTTTTTAACGGCCGGTGGTGCAACAGGTGGGGCAACCGTTGGGACAACCGGTTGTTGATCTACGGTATGGGGACTGGGAGCGGACGATACGGGGGTGGGATGGGTCAGGGTTGGAGCTGATGATGCAGACCCAGAGGTCACAGGAAGGTTCGTGCCGCCTTTGGAGTCCACCGAAGGCACCACGAGCTCGGCGGGAGGTAATGGGACCGTCGGTCGCCGATTCATCCACCAGTAACCTGCTCCGGTTCCGGCACCCAGGATCAGAACCAGAATCCCAACCAAGCCCCAAGCAGACTTTTTTTTCTGGGGTTTCGGATGCCCATCCCCAAAGACGATGACGGGGGGGGGCTCTGGGGGTTCTGGCGATTCCGGCGGCAGGGGGAGTTCCAGGCGAGGGGTGGGTAGGACCGCCTGGCCCGATTCCACCGTGTAGGGAATCTCGGCGGGCTGCTCAAGGATCGGCGGCAGAACTAACTGGGGTTCGTCCTGGATTTCGGGTTCCGGTTCGGGATCCGGGAACCCGGCCATCAGGGCTGGCCAGCTCTCCGGGGAGGCTTGCAGCTTATCCAGGGAAGCCGAAAGGTGTTCCAGATTGTGGGTCGGCGAGGACGCGGCCTGGATACTTTCAAAGAGGGGCGGAAGGCCTAAAGGAGACGCCAGCAGAGGCGGCGGTTCAGGGACTTCAGAAAGGGTGTCAATGGGCGGTATGAGGGCGAGGAGGGGCGACTGCTGGGGCTCGGGGTCGGCCAGGTCCAGAAACACCTGATCGGCTAGAACCGCATCGTTACCACCCAGAGGCAGGTTCAACAAGTCCTGGGTACTGGGGTCGGGTTGATCCTGGAGATGACCCCAGCCTATTTCCCGCAGGAAAAGGACGAAGGCACCCAAGCGAACGGGTTCGGCGCCTGCGTCACGGCTCAATTCCAGTAAGGTCCGTCGCCCATTGATGAGCTCAGGCACCCGAGATAGGTCTGGCGGCAATTCCAGCCCACTGAGCCGGACCTGGTCCAGCACCATCACTTGCGTCAAGGGACCCAGAAGATCCAGTAGGCGCTCACGGTCCTTGAGATTCAAGAGGCCACCCAGCAGCAGAGCCGGCGTGTCCAGATTCAATCGGACCACGCTGTTGTCCAGCTCTTTGGCGATGAACTCCGGGGTGCCATCGGTGGTGCCGATGGCCCCCCAGACCACACGCT
>JAYVXV010000366.1:0-2926 GCA_043784905.1 Holophagaceae bacterium
AGCTTGCGGCGGGCGGTTTGGGCGGCGCTGGCTAGAGCTGGATCGGCCCAGGCGGACGCGATGTTCAGGCCCAGAAAAATCGCCTCGGCTTCATCCACGGTGAACATCATGGGCGGCAAATCAAAACGCCGAGGCAGGCGATAGCCCGTGCCAGCTTCGCCTTCGATGGGCACGCCCGAAGCCTGCAAATCCGCCACGTCGCGGTAGAGCGTGCGGCGCGAGATGCCCAGTTCATCCGCCAACCGCGCCGCCGTAGTCAGGCGGTCCCGCCGGAGAATCTGCACGATCTGGAAGAGGCGGTCGGCGCGGCGCATGGTGTTGTCCTGAGCGTATTGAAAAACAAACACAGAGAACGCAGAGAAGACGGAGGTGAACAGAAAAAGAATTTCTCTGTATCCTCTTTTTTCTCTGTGCACCTCTGTGTATTTATTTTTCGGAGTGAGCAGAACTTACCGCCGCGGGGCGGGCTCTTGCAGATTGCCCAAAAACTCATCGTTGGTCTTGGCTTTGCCCAGGCGGTCCAGCAACAGTTCCATGCTTTCCACCGGGCCGCTGCCAGTGAGGATCTTGCGCAGCACCCAAATCTTGGCGAGGCGCGGGGCTTCGATGATGAGGTCTTCTTTTCGGGTACCGCTTTTCTGGATGTCCATGGACGGGAAGATGCGCTTGTCGCTGAGCTTGCGGTCCAGCACAATCTCGCTGTTGCCGGTGCCCTTGAATTCTTCAAAAATCACGTCGTCCATGCGACTACCGGTTTCAATGAGCGCTGTGGCGATGATGGTGAGACTGCCGCCTTCTTCGATGTTCCGCGCTGCGCCAAAAAAGCGCTTAGGCCTTTGCAGCGCGTTGGAGTCTACGCCGCCGCTGAGCACCTTGCCCGAGGGCGGCACTACGGTGTTGTAGGCCCGGGCCAGGCGCGTGATGGAGTCCAGCAGAATGACCACATCTTTTTTGTGTTCTACCAAACGCTTGGCTTTCTCGATGACCATTTCGGCCACCTGGACGTGGCGCGTGGCGGGCTCGTCGAAGGTGGATGAAATCACTTCGCCCTTTACGTTGCGGGCCATATCCGTGACTTCTTCGGGCCGTTCATCAATGAGCAGCACAATAAGAAAAACTTCGGGATGATTGGCGGTAATCGAGTTCGCGATGTTTTGCAGCAGTACGGTTTTGCCGGTGCGTGGTGGCGCCACGATGAGCGCACGTTGGCCTTTGCCCAAGGGGGTCATCAGATCCATCACGCGGGTGCTTAACTCGGCAGCATCCCGTTCCATCTTGAGCATGTGCTTGGGGTAAAGCGGCACCAAGTTATCGAAGTGAGCCCGATCCTTAGCGGTGCTAGGAGGATCGAAATTCACCGCGTCCACCCGCAGCAATGCAAAGAATTTTTCTTCCTCTTTGGGTGGCCGGATCATGCCCGATAAAGTGTCACCGGTATGCAAATTGAATTTGCGAATTTGAGAGGGCGAAACATAGATGTCCTCAGGTCCCGCGAGATAGTTCTGTTCCGGCGCCCGAAGAAAGCCAAAGCCTTCCGGCAGTACCTCCAATACGCCCTCTGCAAAAAAATGACCTTCACGACTGGCTTGGGATTCCAAGATGCGAAACATCAGTTCCTGCTTCCGCATCCCTAGCGGATTTTCAATGCCCAGATCCTTCGCCATCTCCGCCAAACGGCCGATGGACTGCTCCTTAAGCTCGGAGAGGCTAAGCGAAATAGGTGTTTGAACTTCTTTTGGCACGGTGGCCCCCAGGCGGGGAGGTATTCAAAGATTTTGGGTGCTTGAATGACCCAGTTTATGCCCATTTGGTTGCTCAGGCCAGCGAAGTAAACGCCAACACCCGCTTTGCAAAGGATTTGGGATCCTCTACGGGAAAGGAATGGCCGATGCCCGGTATCAGCTCAAATCGAGCCCCAGGGATGAGCTGGGCGGTTTCCAGGCATTTCCATGGCGGTGTCAGCAGATCTTCCGCGCCACAAAGCAACAGCATCGGCGAACTGATTCCAGACAACCGCTTGCTGATGTCCCAATTGAGAAGTCCACGAATTTGATGAAGGGCCCCATGAATGGGGCCATGACCCGCAACAACTTGGTGATAGGCCCGCAGTACACCAAAACGAGCATGCAGGAACCGATCTCCCCACAGAAAAGGTGCAGCCGCATCGAATTGCATCAAGGCGCCACCTACCTCCAAACACTGCGCCCAATGCTCGGCTTTTCGCCCCATGCAGAAATCGGTGCGTGGTACGGAACTCGTAAGGATGCTGCCCGCATATTCATCGGGATGCTCAGAGAGTAGCTCCAAACTAATGGCCGAGCCGTTTGAAAGGCCCACCAGCCAAGGGTTTTCTATGCCAAGAATCCGCATTAACTCACGTGCTTCCGCCGCCAGAAGCGAGGTGGGATAGGGCCCTTCCAAGGGGGCGTCGGACCTGCCTTGCCCTCGAGAATCGAAGGTCAACACGTGGAAATGGTTACTGAGCCCCGGCAGCACACCCGCCCACATGGTGGTGTCGCTGAGCAGCCCGTTTAGCAGCACCAGCCAGGGTTTAGAAGGGTCGCCTTGGATGCGGTAGTGGAGTTTCACGCCCGAGGTAAGCGTTTGATAAGTCGGCTGAGGGCGAGCGGTCATGGTTCATGTTGGCAAGGGTAGGCCTAAAAACACTACGCGAAGGTTGCGAAGACGGAAAACTGCGGGCCGACTACTTCGACAACGAAGGTCACGTCATCCACTACGGAGTCAGCGGACCCGACGATAAGGGAGCCATCCAATTCCTCAGCGATGCGTCGGCTCATGGCCCGAGGTTCCGCCTGATTTACACGCCCACCGGGGGAAATTCATTGGCTTTGCGTTTCGACATTGCACCTCCCGGTGGCCCGGATGGATTCAAGACCTACATCGAAGCGACGGCGAAACGAAAAAA
>JAYVXV010000367.1:0-2926 GCA_043784905.1 Holophagaceae bacterium
TGTGTGGTAGGAGACGAGGGGAAGGACCTGCGGAAATAGGCATCAGGCCTCAGCGAATCAGGCTTCATTGTTGATGATGCTTTGCTTGGGACGGAACCAACAACGAGGCCCGAGGCCTGAGGCCTGATCCTCAGCCTTTCTTCTCAGTCCATCAAAAAACCAACGCCCTGCCAGACCCTCACTCGGGTTTTGCCATCACCGACGGTGGCGGGCTCGAAGACCAAGTGTTTTGCGGCTTCCACGCAAGCATCGTTGGCTTTGTCCACCCATTCGCCCGCGCCGGAAAGGCCCTGAAGCAATTTAGTAGCCAGCACCTCGCCGCTCTCGCTAATCAGCACGTTGACTACGATCACACCCTTGTCCACTTTCTTGGCTTTGGGACGCACCTGATTGAGGTTGATGGGTCGCGCCGGTGTTACGTCGGGTGTAATCGGTAGCAGGGCCCCCTCGCCTTGTTTGCCCGCCAATTTAGCATTGGCTGCGGCAATATCGGCCTTCAGTTTCGTGTTCTCATCCTTAGAGGTTTTTAGTGATTCTTTGGCCTGCTGGAGATCGCTAAGAAGCGTGTCGCCGCCCTGCTGGTTTTCCTTCAGGCTGCTTTTGATTTGATCGAGTTCTTTCCGCACCGAAGCCGCTTCTTCCTTCGCGAGATCCCGGCTCCGTTGCGCCGCGGCCAGGTCCTCTTGTTGCATTTGAGTGGCTTGAAGCTTCGCGGCCAGATCATCTCGGTCCCCGGTGAGCTTCTTCACTTGAGCCTGAAGGTTCGCGAGGGCCTGGGAGGTCTTAGGCTTGGCGTGGGATTTTTGCGAGGCAGAAGCCGGGATCGCCAATGCTAATACGGATAAGCAGACTGCGGTGGATCGCATGGAACCTCCAAATAGATGGTTCTAGGTTCGCATAGTTGGGCTGAGCCCGGATTTTGCAGTTGAGCCACAGGCTTCAGACTTCAGGCTTCATTGTTGATTTTGGATGGGGCGTTTCCTCTTACAAATATGCGAAGCGACCCGCAACAACGAAGCCCGATGCCTGAAGCCTGAGGTCCGGAACCATGCCAACGGAAAATCCGGGCTCAGTCAGTGATAGGTCGCGCTGCGGGTCCCTGGGGGTCCGGCCTGACTCACTTTCAAGACACCTCGGCGGATGAGCTTGGCGAAAATCGCTAGACATTCCTCCGGTGGGAAAGGGCTCACGGCAATGAGATCTTTGATGCTCCAGACACCGTTCACGCGGGTTGCGAGAAAGGCTTCGCTGGAGTCAAGTTGGGTCTGCATGAGCTGATCCATACTCAACACCAACTCCGGGATTAACTCCTGATCCAGATTCTTATCTTCCAGTTTGTGCTCAATGACTTCGAGCATCCGGCTGGCTTCCAGGATCTTGGGATCCTGCTGCAGTAGGCGGCGCAGTTCTATTTGAGCCTCTTGAAGTTTCTCTTTCTCCATCAACCCTTTGACTTTTTGGAGTTGGGCGGTGGTGGCGTCGGTGACATGCCCTCCGGCATCCAAAACCCTCACCATCCCTCGCTCTGCCATTTCATGAAGGTGCTTACTGACGATGAATTCCGGCTTGCGAATTTCGCCCATCAATTGGCCCAAAGTCTTGTGCTCATCCAACCGGGAAAGAATGTCTGCGTCTTCCATTGATAGGGGCAACATTTCAGCGATGACCTCGGAAACCGGCGCCAATACTGCGTCCATACCCTTGATGACCTGACGCACAACTTTCCATTCATCCACCCGCCGGGCACCTTCCAACACGATGCCCGTGACCTCCAAACTCAAGAGCATTGTTTTCTGATCGGGCAGCCGATTGTCGTGAAATTCAAAGGTTCCGATAGCCCATAGGAAGGTGTCGTAGATGCTTTCTTCGGTCTTGAGCTGCACGATTCGGCGGATTTCGGATTCGCTGATGAGATTCCGATTCACCAGGATTTTGCCCAGCACCTGGTTCTCATCTTCTTGCGCCGCCAGTGCCTCTTTGAGCTGCTGCTCGGTGATGCGATTGGAGGCAAGCAGGTACTGGCCCAGATAATCGCGCGGGTCCGACGACCAGACCGAAGTGATCTTTCCGTCGTGAAAACTGATGCGCTTGGTATGGGTTGCGCCTTTGATCTCCAAGACCCCCGTTTTCTTTCCTACGGCGAGCCACTGGAAGATGTCTTCCAGCCCCATCGTCGCAAGTTCACCCTTTAGACCCATTCACCACCGGAGCATAGGCAAGTATTTTACGCACAGAAGAAAGCCCAAAAACGAATAGGGAAGAAATGCCCAGTCCGAAGGACCCTGGCTTCTGCGGTTGACACGCCTCCCTGTCGTTTTGGCCTCAGGCGTCAGGCCTCGTTGTTGTGGGTCGCTACGCGTGCCCGGAATGCGGAATGAATTATCCAAAATCAACAATGAAGCCTGATGTCTGAGGCCCGAAGCCTAAAGCGTCGCGATGATTTGGCGGATCGCAAGCCGAAGCTTCCCGGGGTGATGACGCGCCACAGGGGATTCAGTATCCAACATGGGTTGGGCGTTGACAGGCACCCCCTCGCAAACCGTGCCGCCAAAAAGAATCGGGGAGCCACCTTCATCCCGATAACGGGCCAGGATCTCGGCAGAGGGCAGCTCGTTGTTTGCCAGCACCATCGTTGGGACCACACCGCCAAGGTCACGGATGGCCTTCAGGTGGCCGTCAAAATTCAGGCCGCTGGTTTCGCCTGGTTCAGTCATCAAGTTGGCGATGTAGAGAATCGGAGCGGAGCTGCGTTGCAATGCGCTCCGTAATTCGGGAATCAACAGGTTGGGAAGCGTGGATGTATACAGGCTGCCCGGCGCCAACAGGATCACATCCGCCCGCAAGATCGCCAGCATGGCTTCGGGCAAGGGCTCGGGCGCCTCGGGCTCTAGCCACACCTTGGTCAGGGGTGCCAGGCACTCATTCA
>JAYVXV010000368.1:0-9528 GCA_043784905.1 Holophagaceae bacterium
CTGGTCGGAAAGGAAGTTCAGGCCCTTCCCTGGTATGAATTGGCTAGCTTCTACAAGCAGGTGAAGTTGCTCTACATCGCTATTTTTGGATTCATGGGACTCGTGCTTTTTCTGGTGGTGTTGTTGGCCACCGCCAACACGCTGCTGATGTCGGTGATGGAGCGAGTCCGGGAATTCGGAACCCTACGGGCTATGGGATTGCAGGCCAATCAGCTCAACTACCTCTTGCAGTGGGAAGGCGCCCTCCTGGGACTGGGCGGAAGTTTTTCGGGCCTCGTGCTTACGCTCATTTTCCGCGCCGCCGTGAACGCCCTGCATTGGCAGATGCCCGCTCCACCCGGCACCAGTCACGGCTACGAGCTGAACATCCACTTCGTTCCATGGGTTTACGTCGGCGTGTTCATCGGACTGCAACTCACCCTCCAATTCAGCGCGCTCTTCCCGGGGCTCAAAGCCGCCAAGCTGCGCATCGTCGAGGCGTTGCGACATGTCTGAAAATCAGTCCCGAGTCCTGAGTCCTGAGGCCGAAGTCCCAAGTCAGAAGTCCCAAATCCCAAATCCCAAGTCTCAAGGTGCGCCGCGCTGGGCTTGGTGGGTGGCGACGGGATTTGGTAGCGGATTGTTGAAGCCCGCGCCGGGGACTTGGGGGAGCTTGGCGGCGGTATTGCTGTGGTTGCTGTGGCGGCGCCTGGCGTGGTTTTGGCCTGGTCCAGTACCAGGCGGATGGCTCTATTACGGAATCCTGCCCGCCATGGCACTGACCTGGATCGCCATCCGGTCTTCCAACGCGGTGGTTCGAGAAAGCGGATTGAAGGATCCCGGTTTCATCGTCATTGATGAATGGGCCGGTCAGTGGTTCGCCCTCGTCCCGCTCCTGCTCATCACGAACATGATCGAGCCGCCGATCTTCCTCGATTGGCGGGTGCTAGTGCCCTTCCTGTTCTTCCGGCTCTTCGACATCTGGAAACCGGGTCTCATCCGGGAACTCCAGGTCCTGCCAGGCGGCCTTGGCATCGTCATAGACGACGTGGTGGCGGGCCTTTACGCGGCCTTCGTCACGGCGATGCTCCTGCCCTTTTTGCGTTGAGGTTTTAATTCACCATGAAAGTCAGCATCATCACACCGACCTTTGAACGGGAGCATTTCCTACCGAACCTTTACGCCTGCTTCGCTTCGCAGACCTATGCGGACGTGGAGCTTTTGGTGCTGGACGACAGCCCGGTGTCGTCAACCTTCTTCGCGACCTGCGCGGACCCAAGGGTCAAGTACGTGCATCAGACTGATCGGCAGACCAATGGGCAGAAGCGCAACGTGATGGCGGGCCAAGCCACGGGCGACATCATCGCGCATTTTGATGACGACGATTACTACGCCCCCAACTACATCGAAACGATGGTGAGCCTGCTGGGCGAACGGGATCTCATCACCTTGGATTCCTGGTACATCTACAGCATCTGCCACCATTTCTTCGGCTACTGGGACAAGGCCCTGGTGCTGGGCGTGCATTACGCCCTGAGTCCTGCCGGCGTGCAGGCCATGCCCTTTGAAACCGTCACCCCCGAAGACATCAACGGATATTTATTGGGCTACGGATTCACCTACATGTACCGCAAGAAAGCCTGGGCCTCGGTGACTTTCGAGAACCTTCACCATCGGTCGGATTACCACTTCGTCCAGGCTCTCATCCAACGGGGCTGCGAGATCGCGACGGTCGCGGACCAGCAGGGTCTGGTGCTGCACACCATCAGCACCAACAACGTATCACGCGCTTTCCCGCAATATCGCCTGCCGGAATTTCTGCTGCCCATGATTTTTGGAGAGGGAATTCGACCGTTCTTGGATGTCAAAGTACCCGGCAAGGATTGACCCTCACACCTCGCCCCTCATGCCTCGTCCCTCTTACCCCGCAGTCTGCTCCAGTAACTGCTTCCACACCGTCGGCTCGCTCAGGTGACCGCTTGAGTCGAAGGTGCGGCTTTCGATCATGTAGCGATAACCCTGTTCGGTGAGGAAGAGCTGGCGATTGCGGGCGAATTCTTGTTCCGTGGTGTCCTTGGAAATCAGCGAATAGAAATAGCTGATGTTGCGGTCGTCCTTGGGGCGCAGGATACGGCCCAGGCGCTGGGCTTCTTCCTGCCGGGAACCAAAGGTGCCACTCACCTGGATGGCAACGCTGGCATCGGGCAAATCAATGGCGAAGTTGGCCACCTTGCTGACGATGAGTACGCGCAACTCGCCGCTGCGGAATTTTCGGAATAATTCTTCGCGCTCCTTTTCCGGGGTCTGACCCGTGAGAACGGGCGAATTCAGGCGCTTGCCAAGAATCCGAAGCTGCTCCAGATATTGGCCAATAATGAGCACAGATTCCGTGGGGTGGCCTTTCAGTAATTCATCCACGACGGTGAATTTAAGACTGCTCTCGCTGGCGATGCGGAAGCGCTGACGCTGGTCGGCGATGGCATACTCCATGCGCTCATCCGTGAGCAGTGGAATGCGGATCTCCAAGCAGTGGGCGGTGGCAATGAAGCCATCCTTCTCAAGCATTTTCCAGGGCACATCTACACGCTTGGGGCCTATGAGGGAAAACACGTCTTCTTCTTTCCCATCTTCGCGAACCAGCGTGGCCGTCAGGCCCAGACGCCGTTTGGCCTGCAATTCCGCAACCGCCCGGAAGACAGGTGCGGGAAGCATGTGCACTTCGTCGTAGATCACCAGGCCCCAGTTCGCCGCCTCGAAAAGTTTGAAATGCTCGAAGGGGGATTCCTTGCTGCGCCGGTACGTGAGGATCTGATAGGTGGCGATGGTGACAGGCTTGATCTCTTTCGTGTCGCCGGTGTAAAGACCCACTTCGGCTTCGGTCAGGGTGGTCTTATCCAGCAGCTCCTGTTTCCACTGCTTCACGGCGGTGCCATTCGTCGTCAGCACCAACGTGTGCGTCTGCAATTTCGACATGCAACCAATGCCGATGACGGTCTTTCCCGCGCCACAGGGCAGCACCAGCACGCCCGCGCCGCCTTCAGGCCCACCACCGGCGTGGAACACATCCATGGCGGCCTGCTGGTAGTGTCGCAACTCGAAAAGCTTGCCGTTCTGCTTCAGCGTTTTCGCCAGTTCAAAGGGTAGCGGATCGCCAGGCTTGTAGCCCGCCATGTCCTGCACGGGATGGCCCAGGCGGATGAGCTGGAGCTTCACTTCACCGCGCATCCCATCGTGAAGAAAAATTCCGGTCTCATCGGGATAAGGCTCCGCCAGCATGCCCTGGAGTGATTTCTGGTTTTCGATTTCCCAAAAAAGCCCACGATCATCCATCTCCAGCGCCAGGCGTTCGCCCCTTTTCACGAGTTTGAGCTTGCCGTAACGGGTGCCGTGGTCCTGGATTTCCTGGAGTAGATTCTGGGGCACCGGATATTTGGACCAGGTGTTCAACGTCTCCAGCATGACCTCGCAACTGATGCCAGAAGCCGAGGCGTTCCAGAGCGACAGGGGCGTGATGCGGTAGGTGTGAATATGTTCCGGACTCTTCACCAGCTCCGCGAAGCGAGCCAGTTCATCGCGCACCTGCTCGAAAGCCGGATGGGCGACCTCTAGCAGCAAGGTTCGATCACTTTGGACGATCAGGGGGTTATCGGGGCGTAGCGCGATCATGTTCAAGTTGAGCCCAAACCCTTGAGGCTAGAAGGGAAGGCAGAGCGGGTCAACGAGAGAAGCCCAGAGTCCCGGCGTAGGCCCATATTAAGAGATTGTCAGGAATGCCAAATCCTTGGCTCAGCCTACACTTACCATCCCTCCGCAAGCACAACCAGGATTTTTGGAGAGACTTATGACTCGCGTCCCTCGAACCACCCTCATGGCATTGGCTCTGCTTCTGCTGCGCCCACTCGGAGCCCAGCAAGTCGGTAAGGAGTGGCGGCAAAGCCCCAAACGCAAACCCTCGGAAATCGTTTCCGGGATGCCGGTGGGCCGGGTTGCCGACAATCCAAACGACCGGGGCGATTGGCTCCTGTACTGGTATGGAGGACGACCCACCCTCGACTATCTCAAGTTCCGAATGGGCCTGGCCCAGCGAGAAATGGTGCGATGGCCTGATCGGGTTCCCGGGCGACCGGAATTCAAAACGCAGCCGTCAGCATCGGCTCAGCTAGTGGCGGGAACCTGGCGCTCGATCGGCCCCTTGAAAGAGCCGGTGACTGGGTCCCGGCCGGACATGACCAGCGGACGCCTTGTGGATATCGTGACCCATCCCACGGACACCCAAATCTTATATGTGGCCACGGGTGCGGGCGGAGTTTTCAAAACCACCAATGCCAACTTCGCGAGCCTCAGCGCTTGGAATTGGACCAATATCACCGACAGCATCCCCAGCACCAGCAGCGGCGGAAGCACGTCTGTGGGCGCACTCGCCATGAGCCCTGCGGATCCCAACACCCTTTACCTGGGCATGGGCGATCGCGAAGGCAACACGGTGGGCAATTCGGCCTCGGACAATATCGGCTTCTACAAGAGCACCGATGGCGGCGTCACTTGGTCGAGCCCGGTGATTCTCGGAAGCGCCACCTTGACCTATGGAATCCTCCCTCTGAGCGCCAGCGTCGTACTGGTAGGTGGGACCGATGGCCTTTACCGTTCCGGTAATGGCGGGACGAGCTTCACGAAAATCACCTCGGGGCTTTCCGCAGACGCCGTGTGGAGCATCCAGGCCTTCACGCCTTCAGATTTGATATGCACTCAGTGGGGTACCGGCAACGGGAGCATTTACTACAGCACCGATGGGGGTCTTACCTGGACCGTGGCACCGATTTCCGGATTTCCAGGAACTCCGACCCGAATGACGGTCGCCACCAGCGCTTCCAGTGCGACCACCGGCTGGGCAATCGCCAGCCTCACCACGGGCAGTTTCGCTAAAGGCCTTCTTAAAACCACCGACAAGGGACATACCTGGACCTACATCGCAGCTCCCACAGCGCCGGGCAGCATGTTTCAAAAATATTCCACACAGACAGCCGGGGATGGGGGTCAGGCCACCTACAACCAGGGGATTGCCGTTGATCCGGCCGACGTGAATAAGGTTTGGGTCGGCGCCAACCCTGCCATGTATAGGACGCTGGACGGCGGGGTGACCTGGATCCAGATGGCCTACGGATACGATAGCGACACGGTCTTTGCCCATCCCGATTACCACTGTTCCGCCTGGGCCAAGACCGGCACACCCATCCTTTTCATGGGAAATGATGGCGGCATTTGCATCGTTCGGGATCCGTACCGAACCACGATTCCTCGGAGCAACTCTTCCGCATCTCAGCCCTCCGACCCCACCTTCATTGATAACCGATGGAACCAGGGCATCAACAGTTACCAGGTTTGGAAATTCGGGAATACCACAGCCGCCTCTCCTGCCGGTGCCAAGGATTTTGTGGTTGTCGGCCTCCAGGACAACGACACCCGAGCCCGTGTGGATGACGGTAGCGGCCTGGGCAACAGCACCAGCTTTGATAATGTGGCAGGGGGGGATGGCACCGCTGGAAACATCCACGCCGTCAACGGTAACCAAGCCATGGGGGCCCAACCTTCGCTCAATATCTTCAGAACCATGGATGGGTGGTCAACGGCAAACTACGCTGTCAGCGGCATCACGGACGCAGGCGGGGCCAATGCTCCTTTCGTCGTCAACCTGGTCCCGGACCTATCGGATGCTACGGGCAACACGATTTACACCCACAGCACCAAGAACATCTACAAGACCACCAACTACGCAACCAGTTGGACGGCCTTGGGCAACTCGGGAATTGATAGCACCCGCAACATTCGCAACCTCGGAGTATCCAAGAGCAGCCCGCAAACCCTTGCCGTCGTGACCACTGGCGGCTTAGGGTTCATCACCACGAACGCTGGCGCAAGCTGGACGCCATTTGGCACAATCCCAAATAACAGTTTTTCCATGAGCTTCGTGTGGTTCGACACCGGGAACAGCCAGATCATCTACGCCGGTTCCGTCGCCCAGGTTCCCGCAGCCAACCACCTATGGAAGAGCACGGATGGAGGAAGCTCCTGGGCTGGAATTGACAGCAATCCAGGTTTCCCCTTCGGCATCCCGGTTGAAGCCCTCATCAACGACCCGACCAATCCGAACATCCTCTACGCCGCCACGGACCTGGGCGTCTATCGCAGCGGCGACAAAGGCGCGACGTGGTCCCGATTTGGTTCCGGGTTCCCCCTGGTGAACGTCAAAGACATTTACATCGCACCGGATGCAAGCTTCATAAGGGCCGCCACCTTTGGACGCGGCGTATGGGAGATCACGGCGAGTTCGACCCCGACCCCTACCCTCACGTCCTTCAACCCCACGTCCGCATTTGCCAATACGATCGTGACCCTGACCGGCACCAATTTCACGGGCGCCACCAGCGTTAAGTACAACGGCACTTCCGCCACCTTCAATTTCCTTTCCGACACCTCTATCCAGTCCACCGTGCCCTTAGGCGCCACCACCGGCCCTATCTCAGTCACCACGCCCGGCGGAACAGCCACTTCATCCACCAACTTCACCGTGCTTGTTACACCGCCCGCCATCTCGAGTTTCAATCCCACCTCGGGGCCTGTCGGCATTGCGGTGACGATCACGGGAACCAATCTCACCGGGGCGAGCAGTCTGACTTTCAATAGTGCCCCGGCCGTTTTCACCGTGGCCTCGCCGACCACCATCACCACCACCGTTCCCGCAGGCGCCACGACAGGCCCCATCGCCGTTACCACACCCGGTGGCATTGGCGTGGGCGCCACCTTCACGGTAACCATCCCGCTCGCACCCACCATCACGAGCTTCACGGCGAATCCAGGCACCATCCTCACGGGCAGCAGCTCCACGTTGAACTGGACCGTAAATGGCGCCACCTCACTCTCGATTGCTGGCGTGGGATCCGTCACGGGCAGCTCGACGTCCGTGAGCCCCTCCGCCACGACTACCTTCGTTTTGACCGCTAGCAATTCCGGCGGCACTGTTACCGCAAACGCCACGGTTAACGTGAAGACCAAGGATCAGGATGGCAGCGGCAGCGTGGATGTCCTCGATTTGGCCTACTTCGCCCGCTACTTCGGCACGAGCAATGTCGCGGCGGATCTGAATGGCGATGGCATCGTGGATGATCTGGACATCACCATTTTCCTCACCGGGTTTTGAGGGGGCGCTATGACAACGAGAAATTCCATGACTACGATGACTACGAAAACCCGCATCAAATGGGCGCTCTCAGGCATTGCTATGATTAGCCTGATTGGCCTGGTGGCCTGTAGCGGCGGTGGTGGCGGACCTACAACACCGCCAACTCCCGCCAAGACCATCGCGGATCGGCTTGATTACACCAACCCTACCGGCAGTGGCTACACGCTGGTGAAGAATGGATCCTCCACTTCAACCCATCTCGTGCTGGATCTGATGGGTCCCGTGGGAACTCAAGGCACCGGCGTGGGTTTCTACCTCAGCGCGGACCCCGCCAAAGTCACGTGGTCCAAACCCGCAAGCACCGATACGGTCCTGGCCCGCAACGTCCTTTTCGATTTGGGTACCGCGCCTCAGTTGATGGTGGGCAAAGCCAACACCGGCGGCGATCAGCTACAGGTGGCCTTCTACCAGAAGGGCATCACCAAACCGGCCGTCAATTTCACTGCCTCCAGCATCCTGGCGACCGTCGCTGTAGATCTCAAGTCCAATGTGCCCCTGGGCGCCGTGTCTCTCAGTGCTCCGTCGGGCAAGGCCGTCATCACCAATGGCGCCAGCACGCCGACCGCCATCACGATTAATGTCGGAACCATCAGCGCGAATTAAAGCCGCGCCAAAAAAAATGAGCCCGCCGAGAGACGGGCTCTTTTTTCGTCGTTTGATGTCGTACCCAGTCTCGTTCAAAAGATTTGAACCCGCGAATGACGCGTATAAAAGACGCGAAGGAACTGTCAGGGGACTTTTGGTGCCCGCTACCCTATATTTTTGAATAGATCCGTGTCACTGGTGAAGCCGGTCCACAGAATCTCGCCCCAGGGAGACTCCATGCGCACCCAGACCAGACACCGGGTACTTTTTTCGATCGTCTCAGGAATACTGATTCAATCCCTCGTGTTTGCCGGACCTTTGGCCTCAGCATCCGCATCTTCCCAGCGGCTATTGTCTAAGGAAACGGACGATGTTTCCAAGGCCCCCAAGCAGGGGGGGGCATCGGTCTCCCATAAGGGGCAAGAGGGTGAAAAAATTGGGGACGATGCCGAGCGCCGACGCGACGCCACACGCCTGTGGTTTGGGGGTGAGGCTTCCCCGGATTACTTGCGATTCAAGAACGCCCTGGCGGAACACGAATTGGAGGCCTGGGGCCACCTGATCCCCGGAGCCCATCCTCGCCACCCGCTGCCCTTGCCCCCCAACACCGCTATTTGGCGCAATATTGGTCCCTTTGGTTCCATCAGCGATGGATCTGGCACGGCGGGGGGCAGCACCGAAAGCGGTCGCCCTCAAGCCATCGTCATTGATCCGGCCAATGCCCAGCACATCTACATGGCCACCAGCGGAGGCGGTGTCTTCAAGTGCTTCAATGCTGACATTAACGCGGCCTCTGGCGCCTGGACTTGGCAGGCGATCACCGACGGACTGCCCACCAGCGGCGGCAGCGGCAACATTCCCGTGGGTGGCATGGCCATGAGCCCCGCCAATGCGAACCGCTTATATATCGGCATGGGCGATCCCTTTGACGCTACCGCTGTGGGGTTTTACTATTCCACCGACGCCGGTACAACGTGGATCCAGTCCTCGGGCCTGGGCAACGCCACGCGCACCAACGATTTAATGGCCCTGCCTGGCGGTCCGAACGACATCGTGCTTTGGGGCACCAATGATGGGCTGAAGCGGTCCACGGACGGCGGCCTGACCTTCACTACGGTTACGAGCACCGGGAGCACGCTTAATTCTGGCAATGTCTGGAGCCTCCAGAAATTTTCTGCCACGGAGCTTATTTGCTCTCGCGAATCCTCCGGGGGCACCGGCTCCATCTGGTATTCAAGCGATGCGGGGGCCAATTGGACTCAAGCAACCATCACGGGTGCTTCCGGGTTACGCCGCATCACCGTGGCCACCACGCCCATCAGTTCGACCGTCGGCTACGGGATGTACGAGAACGCTGTCGGCGACATCGCGCCTGGCGTACTCGTGACTGCGGACAAGGGCCATAGCTGGACTCTCACAACAGGCAGTGGACTTTTCAACGGCACCGGCCCAAATATGAGCGGGGATGGCGGCCAGGGTTTCTACAATCACATGATCAGCGTGGACCCCACCAATGCATCCACCTTGTTCGTGGCGGCCAATCTCGCGGTGTACCGTTCCCAGGATAGCGGCGCCAACTGGACCCAGCTCACCCATTGGTACGGCAGCGGCCACCCCTATGCCCATGCTGACAATCACTGCGCGGCCTGGGCTCCCGGTGTCCTCTACGTGGGCAATGACGGGGGGCTGGCGGTTTACAAGGATCCAAACCGGGCCACCATTCCCAC
>JAYVXV010000369.1:0-2918 GCA_043784905.1 Holophagaceae bacterium
TGAAGGACGAACACAAGCCAGTCTTGGGGCAACATTTCATGCTTCCCGTAGCTCTGGGCTGGTTTATTCATGCGTCACGTTGAGGTGGCTACGATTCACGGAAATGTGAGCATCCTTCGATTGGCGCGTTCCCGTAATTTGTCTTGACATTTTTATGGGGGGGGGGCGGAACATTTGCACATTCCTCCTCACCAAACCAATGGAGCGTTCATGATCAAAAAGTTAGTGCTCGTTTGTTTTGCCTCGCTTAGCCTCGCGGCGGTCCCCAGCCCCTCTCCTCAGGCCCCACAGGGACATGTCCAACAAAAAATCATTGAGGGCGGCGACATGTCTAATCTTCCCCCGTGTCCCATATCTCAGTGCTTTCCTGTGTGTCCTTATGGCATATGGACACCTTACGGCAATTGCGGGGCACGCATCGAAAGTTGCAACATTGATGAAAATCATCAGCACTGGTGCAAGTGCGATGGGACTGGAAAGTACGGGAGTGATAAACACACCCTTAACCACGATAAATACTAGATCCAAAGGAATTTTTAGTGAAAAACGCGCTTAAGGTCGCCCTGCTCATCGTGCTGCCCTTTACGGGGCAAGCAGAGGTTCCCCGGGTCACTAAGTTGGGAGAGCAGCAGCAAGCCATTCACAAGGGTGTGGTGCTTGTCAGTTCGATCTCAAGCCCTGGTTGGAAACGATTGCCAAATCAGCCGCCCAGTCTTGCGGAGAACGCGGAGACAAACCCCCGATTTGAAGCCTGGGATGGGGAGTGGGCCTACCGGGAAATTCGGTCGAATGATGGGCCCTCCAAGGCCCAAAAAGGACACATGGAAATGACCCTTAATGGACCCCATTGGTTCTGGCAGGCGTCGGTCGCTTTACCTGAGGGGGCGCGAGCCTTGGGGGCCCGAGATGGGCGTCTGCTGGTGCGCGTGGACTTCTACAGCCCGGATAATTTTTGGAAGCCCGGAAACGCACGGGGCGACGCCAAGGAATCCAAGGTCGTTCTGGAGTGGGTGGACTTGATCAGCGGTGAAGAAAAGGTCATCGAAGAAATCAAGGGGAGCACCTATTTCCTCGAGTTCGCAACGGTTTCCAGCGATGGTGATTTTTTCATAATCCATAACACGGGGAAAATCGAAGTTATCCGAGATGGGTCCTGGTCGGTTACATCGGTCGTGGATGATTTCTGGAAGGATCTGCCCATCAAGTTCGATACCGTGCCAAAGGAGTTCGCGGGTGAGATGGTGCATTTTCAGCCGAGGTTCCAATCCCTGCCCTTCTTCGATCTCGATGGTTCGATGCTGCTGGCCTTCGAGGCGGCCCAACAGGTCACCTTTGACAAAGCGCATCTGGAAAAAATGTTCAATCCATTGAATCCTCGTCTTCAGGGCCGAATTGAGCAGCTTAGGAAGTATGGCCTTTACCCCTTCAAGGATGAGGGCCTGAAATCCAACGCGTCTCGGTTTGTGGTGCTTCGTTTCGATCCCAGCGAAAAGAAAGTACAGGTCGTGGACGAAGACCGGTACATCGGATTGACCCGGCCCGAAGAGGACTCGGGAAGTAAGGTGCCGACGCTCATCAATCCACCCTATGAGGGTTTCACGGTGGGCTCAAACAGGAAGATCACCTCATTTAAGGGACTATCAGAGGATCCGCCCGTAGTCGCACCCAAAAAATCGGATGCCAAAAAGCCTTCGATGACGAAAAAGAACCAGGAATCGCCTTCACCTAAATTGGGCTACTAACGCTGAGATTTTGCCCCTTACTGGACGATCACCCGAATGAGGGCTGTGGCTTGGGGATCTGCTTCTGCTGTGCCCTTGATCGCGTATGTTCCGGGCACGCTGGGTGCGTTAACAAGGAATGTTCCGGGCAGCCAGGGCAGGATTTTGCCATCCGCGAAGTCGCCTTCGGGGACCCATGTAACGTTCTGAGAAATCGAATCAAATGGGTACGCGGCGTGGAACACCTGCGCGCTGATTTGTTTCTGCAGACGTGGTGTCATGTTGACGGGGGTCGGGGAATACTGGATCGCAATGCCCTTGACGACGCGCAAGCTCACGGAGGCCCGAAAGGATGCGCCGCCATTTCCAGCGGTAGCGATGAGATCGCAAGTGCCCTCAGATAGGCCCGCGTGAAAAAAGCCTTGCGAGTAATAGGTGATAGGGGGCGAGGTGGGCTGGATTACGGGTCCGGACTTATCCACAACAAAGTCTCCTAGACCGGTCGGAAGTAGGTTCCAGGTGATGGGTCCCGTGCCAGAGCCGTAGACGGAAAGTCCAGTCTTCCCTCCGGGGCCGAGTACGGTGGGCCCTTCAATCTTCGATAGAGAGGGCCCTTGACCAGGGCCTGGCCCCCCATGGCTGCACGCCATCAAGGCCATACCCATAGCGGCGAGAAGGGCCAAAGACTTTGCGCTCATTCAATCCCCGCCGCATAAGTGAGATTCAGCAGCGCCATGGCCCTGGTGACTTTGCCGATGCTGTTCTTGGTGGTGTCGGTGTGGGGAATGCCCCTGGCATCTAGGGCTTCAAAATCGAAGTTGCCTTGGCCGCTCAGGTCGAAGCAGAGGGCGCCGTCTTTGATCCAATCGGTGCGGATCTGGTAGCCCGCCGCAGGGACGGCGCTGACGATGACGTCCGCCAGTTTGATGAAGGCTTCCAGGTGCTGAACGTTCGTGTTGGCGTGGCAGACGATGGGCGTGGCTTTGAGGTTGGCCACCATGGCATTTAGTGGCCTTCCAATGCGCAGCGAGTCGTTGATGATGAGCACGGTTTTCCCCGTGAAATAGGTGTCGCCGAAACCGCGCTTGACGGTCTTCACCACGGCCCGCGCGGTGCAGGGCGTCATGCAGCGGTGATCGCTGCCATCCATGCGCTTGCGATACTTGTTCAGGTAGCCGATGTTCGTGCTGTGTAGGC
>JAYVXV010000370.1:0-9447 GCA_043784905.1 Holophagaceae bacterium
CGGAAGAAAAATCCATCGCAGGTTGCGCAGGCGCTGACGCCGCCGCCACTCATGGAAAGCTGCTGATCTTTGCCAATGCCCAACCACTTGGCCGAGGCGCCGGTGGCAATAATGACCGCGTCCGCCGTGTATTCGGCCTTGTCGGTTTTCATTTTAAAGGGCTGTGCTTTTAGGTCCACTTCCAGCACGGTTTCGCTCTTAATAATCGTGCCGAAACGCAGCACCTGTTCGCGCATTTCTTCCATCAATTCCGGGCCCATGATTCCTTTGCGAAAGCCGGGATAATTCTCGACTTCGGTGGTGATGGTGAGCTGCCCGCCGGGTTGGGCGCCTTCGAAAACCAGCGGGGCAAGATTGGCGCGGGACGCGTAAAGGGCTGCGGTATAGCCCGCTGGGCCAGTACCGATAATGATGACTTTGTGGTGGGATGCGCTCATCGAAAGCCTCAAAGAACAAATACAACGGAGGTGGATTGAAAGCTCGTGTTTGACGGGTCAGCGAAGACCCGAACCCTCAATGCTAACCCGCGAGGCCCCGTTCCCTAAGCAAGGCTTCCGCAGCGGCCACGTCGCTAGGTACATCCACTCCGATGCTTAGATAAGGCGTGTCCGCAACCCCGATGGGAATGCCCGCCGCCAATGCGCGCAGCTGTTCCAGCATTTCGCTCTGCTCCAGAAAATGGGGTGGTAGCTTCGTGAAATCTTTTAAGGCATCGGGGCGATAGGCATAGAGCCCCAGGTGGCGCTTGAAGCGTGCCAATTGGTTGGGCTCCATCCAGGCCCGAAAATCGGGTTCAAAAATACTTGAATGGCGAAGGTAGGGGATGGGACTGCGGCTGAAATAAAGGGCACGCTGGTGGTCATCCGTCACCACTTTGACGGCGTTGGGATTGAAAAGTTCATCAGCATTCGCAAAGGGACAGGCGGCGGTACCCATGGGCAGATCGGGATGATTTTCCATGAGCGACACCACCGCAGTGATGGTTTCTGGATGCATAGCTGGCTCGTCGCCTTGGATGTTCAGCACACAATCGAATGCCTCGCCTTGAGCTTCAAGGGCTTCGAGCGCTGCAGCCGTGCGGTCGGTGCCCGAAGGCAATGCGCTATCGGTCATCACGGCTTCGCCACCGAAGCCGCGAACCGCTGTGGCAATGCGATCATCATCGGTTGCCACCACCACACGGGAAACGCCCGTGGCCTTGGACGCGGCTTCAAAAACCCATTGGATCATGGGTTTCCCGGCGATCAAGGCCAAAGGCTTTCCTGGAAAGCGTGAAGCTTGGAATCGTGAAGGGAGAACGGCTAATGTGCGCATAACCCTAAGCGTATCGCGTTGGCATTCCAAGCGAGCTTCCTGCACAATCATGGGCTTGGCATTGGCTTAGCATGGGCTTGGCCATTTGTTTCGGAACCGTTTTGGTCTGGAGGCCCTTTTGACTCGACGATTAGCCCGTCCCGTGGGTATCACCGCCACGGGCCAGTTCTACCCGGAAAAACAGGTCACCAACGAGGATCTGTCCATGGTCATGGAAACCAACGATGAGTGGATCCGAACCCGCACGGGTATTGGTTCCAGGCAATGGGTAGCGAAGGGCGTGGGGGCTTCGGATCTTGCGGTTCCAGCTTTACAGATGGCCCTTTCTCAACGGGGCATGAAAGCCGATGAGCTTGAAGTCATCATTGTTGCCACCGTCACGCCGGACACCCTCTTTCCTTCGACAGCCTGCCGGGTTCAAGACGCCATCGGTGCTTCAAATGCCTTTGGTTTCGATCTTTCCGCAGCCTGTTCGGGGTTTCTCTACGCACTCACCACCGGCGCGGCCCTCATTGCTTCTGGCGCCTACTCCAGGGTGGCCGTGGTCGGGGTAGATGTGATGAGTTCAATCCTCAACATGGAGGATCGCACCACCTGCATATTATTCGGGGATGGCGCCGGTGCGGTGATTCTTGAACCCGTGGATGAAGGCCTCGGGCTGTTGGATTTCGAGCATCGCATTGATGGCTCTGGCGGGTGCTTGCTCCAGATGCCCGCCGGTGGATCGCTCAAACCGGCCTCCCACGAAACGGTGGATGCCAAGGAACATTTTGTTCATCAGAGCGGTTCTGAAGTCTTCAAATCCGCAGTGAGAGAAATGGCAGAAAGCAGCCGTCTCATGCTGGACCGCAACAATTACACCACTGGGGATCTCAAGCTGTTCGTGCCCCACCAGGCCAACATTCGCATCATGGAAGCTGCGGCCAAGCGGCTTGAGCTTCCCTTGGATCGGATGGCCGTGAACATTGATCGCTACGCCAACACGACGGCCGCAACCATCCCTACCGCTCTTCATCAATCCAAACAGGCTGGCCGCATGGAGAAGGGCGACTTGGTGCTTCTCTCTGCCTTTGGCGCGGGTTTCACGTGGGGCGCGGTGCTGGTGCGCTGGGCGTATTGATGGCTGCACTCATCCCCACGAAAAGAAGCTGGTCACAGAAGACGCAGAACCTCGCAGAAGACACGAAATCGCAGGTTCATCGCCATGTCCAGCAGGGGCCTTTGGCTGCGGGCGTGGCCTTGGATCGCTCTTGAGACAAATCCTGCGCCCGCGCTCGCATCACCGCCGCACGCGGCGGTGTCGCCTTCGGCGAGCGGCCCCTGCGCGCCGCAGCACGGCTCTTTCTGTGGGCTTCTGCTTTTTTCTGTGCCTTCTGTGTCCAGTGATTTTTGGCTCGGGTTCAGTTGGGCACAGGGCCTGACATGCGGATCATCGCGGGTTCCTTCAAGGGCCGTCGCATCGAAGGCCCGGTCAAGGGCGAAATGGAAGTACGGCCCACGGCGGATCGGGCCCGGGAGGCGCTTTTTTCGATCCTTCAGAAGTGGCCCAGTGGAGCTTTCGTGGATCTCTTCGCTGGCACGGGCGCGGTGGCCCTGGAAGCCTACTCTCGTGGTTATGGGCCCATAACCTGTGTGGAAGCCAAGCCCCAGCCTTTTTTGAATCGGAATCTCAAGGTCGGCGGCATCGCCTTGGTGGCGAAAGACGTCACGCGGTTGAGGCCGGATTCCTTCCAGGAAATATCGGTAATTTTCGCGGACCCACCCTATGAACAGTCCGTGAATTTGTGGCTTAAACTGGCGCCGGTGCTGCGTTCATGGATCGCTGCAGGCGGCGTCCTGGTGTGGGAAACCGACGCCAAAACCGAGCTGCCCGAAGCAGTGGGCTGGGAGCGGGTGGAATCCCGACGCTACGGGTTGGCGCGGTTTCACTTCATGGAAGCCAGATAGCCCACTACACTTCACCCCATGCTTCGCATCTCCATCAAGACGAAGCTGGGCCTAGTCATCGGTTTGCTGGTGCTCAGTTTCATCGCATTCAACGTCGTGTACTATCCGCGACGTGTGGAGTCACAGATTCGCAGCCAATCGGAAGTGAGCGCTCGGCAAGTGGCGGAGACCGCCAGCTATGCCCTGGCTCCGGCCTTGACCACCGGAAACAAGGAGGGCATTGCTAATCTGCTGGAAGGCGTAAAAAATATTCCGGCTTTCATGTTCAGCGCGGTCTTTGATGCCAACGGCCAGCCCGTGGATTCCACCCATAACCCACCCGCCTGGGTAAATGAATACGCCAAGGATCAGCACAACTCCAAAACATTCAACCGGGCGTCGGAACATTTGATGGTGGCCGTCGCCCCCATTTTTTATCACGACGGAACGGTGCGATCCGGAGTTCTGATCATCGGATTCAGCACCGAGGACACCCAAGCGATGGTGCAGGAAAACATCCGCTTGAGCCTCATCGTCGGGCTCTCCACGCTGGTCATCGGAATCCTGCTGACGATCTTTATGTCCCAGCGATACATCCAACCCATCATCCAGCTCACCAACGCCGCGCAGATGGTGGCCCAGGGGAATTTTGAAGGGGTATCGGTGAACGTGCGCTCCAAGGATGAGTTGGAAGACTTAAGCCGCAATTTTGAAATCATGACCAACAAATTGCGCGTTAGTCGCGACGAAATCGAGCGCCAGAATCGCCTATTGGAATACCGCGTTCAAGAGCGGACGCGGCAGTTGATGGAAACCATCTGGGAGCTTGAGGAAATCCGAGCCAATTTGGAGCAGTTGGTGCAAGAGCGAACCAAGGGTTTGGAGCAGAGCCGCGCTGAGCTTAAGGCCTGGGCGGACACGCTGGAATCCAAGGTAGAAGAGAAGACCCGCGAGCTGCGGGAAGCTAACGTCAGCCTCACTTCCAGCTATCAAAAACTCCAACAGGCGGATCGCATGAAAGATGAGTTCCTGGCCAATGTGAGCCACGAACTGCGCACGCCCTTAAACGCCATCATCGGGTTCTCCGGGATGCTCATGCAAGAGGAAGACCATCGGGTGGCGCCGGATGTGCGCGAAGACATCCAAATCATTTTCCAAAATGGCAATCAATTGCTCAGCCACATTGATTCGATTCTGGATCTTTCCAAGATCGAGGCCGGGAAAATGGAGTTGGAGCTGCAGCCCGTGGATCCCTTCGCGCTATTGGAGGAGGTGCGAGCCTTGGCGGTGGGGCTTATTCGTCAGAGAGCGATCCGTCTTACCTATCAGCGGCCGGATTGGAATGCCAAAGTGCTCGGGGATCCCACCCGGCTCAAACAGGTGTTCACGAACCTTATTGGCAACGCCATCAAGTTTACCGAAGAAGGCCAAGTCACCCTGTTCGCGGAACAAGTGAATGGACACATTGAAATCGGGATACGTGACACAGGGATCGGCATGAGTGACACCGAAATGGGGCGTCTGTTCAAACCTTTTCAACAGGTGGACGGCGGCATCACGCGGCGATTTGGCGGGACGGGGCTAGGGCTCGCCATCAGTCAGAAATTCATGGGGCTCATGAACGGGCGCATTCGCGCCGAAAGCGTGAAGGGCAGGGGCAGCACCTTCATTGTTGAAATGCCGCTATTGCAGGAAACCGCCGTATGACTGACAAGCTGAAAATCCTGTGCATCGAAGACAATCCTGTCAATTGGCGGCTGGTGCAGCGTCTCTTGAGCCAGGCGGGCTACGACATGCACTGGGCGGAAGAGGGCCTCCAGGGCTACCAGATGGCCGTTGAACTCAAACCGGCGCTCGTGCTTCTTGATATCAATCTGCCCGGACTTTCAGGTTTCGAGGTGGCCACCAAACTACGTCAAAACCAAGAACTCAATAGCATACCCATCGTCGCACTGACCGCAAAAACCATGAAGAGCGATCGAGAAACCGCACTGGTGGCGGGCTGCGATGGTTACATCTCAAAGCCCATTGATCCATTCCAGTTCACGGCTCAGGTGGAAGCCTACCTCGGGGGGCAGCGGGAAAAAGTGGAGCAGGGCCGAGAAGGACAGGTGCTGCGCCAATTCAGTCAGCAGGTTGTGGAACATCTGGAATCGCGGCTCAAGGAATCCCAGGACGCTAATCGCAAGTTGCAGGAGGCTCAAGAGGCCCTGGAAATCAGGAACCGAAACCTTTCCAGGCTTCTGTCCTTGAGCCAAAGCATTGTGGCCGAGCATGATCCTAAGCCCCTACTCTCGCGCATCCTGGCCCGTGCTCAAGAGGACATGAACCTCCAGATGATGCATGCATTCCAGGTGCGGGCCGATGGTGGTTATTTCGACGGGCTAAGGTGGACAACCGATGGATTTGAACCCACCCAATCATTGCGAGGAGACCTGCCCCTTTTCCATCGCCTAAAAGGGCTCATGGCCGAAGGGCCCATGTATGGCGAGCGTTTACTGCAATCGTCGATGTGGGAGATGGGTTTGGAACAAGGCCTTTGGACTCAACCCTCCGAAGCTTTTTTGCTCCCGTTGGTGAGCCGTGAAAAAGATGGCCAGCTTTGGGGCTTCTGGGCCGTATGCCGAAATACAGGTCTGCCCTTCCAACCCTTCGAGGCAGAACTGCTGGCGCTTCAGGGTGGAATGGCACAGGTGAGCTTGCAGAATGCCGAGCTAATCCTGAGCCTTAGCGAAAGCAGTCGGGCCTTGGCATCGAGCTATGAAAATTTGGAATCTGCCTACCTTGAGGTTCAAACCGCTCATGCGACGTTGAGCCTCCGGGAGCGTCAAGCTTTGCTAGGCGACCTCTTCTTGAAAATGACGCAGTGGCTTCAGGCTCCAGTGGCCATTCTTCACGATCAAAGCGCCGCGTTGGAGAAACATCTCGCACCGAAGGATGCGGGAACGGAATGGCCAAATGCCGTTACTGAGATCCGAAGATCGGTTGCACAAATAGACAGCCTGGTGAAGGCGTTGACTCGACGAGCGGGTAAGGGCGAGAGTGGGACTCCAGAATGGATTGATCTAGGCGTTTTGCTGGCTCAGGAAATGGAGCTGCTTGCTATGGAAGGCCAGGTCGGGAAGGGTCCGCTTGACATCGCAATCATGGCGGCAACAGCCATGATTTTTGGGATCTACGGTGATTTTGCTGAAACCCTTTCCCTGATGATGGGCCATTCGGTTTCGGGTTCTCCTTCGACACACCTGGCCCTGAAAGCCTTTGTGTTGGACGAGCATTTTCATCTAGAGATTCAGGATGAAGGCGGTCCCATTCCCGAAACGAGTCTTTCTCATGCTTTTGAACCCTTCACGGGATTGAGGCAGGATGCGAGTTTGGGCGTTCGTCTTCCCGGCCCAGGGCTACCTTCCTGCATGCAGCTCATGGCTTCGTATCAAGGGGTGCTTGACCTTCGGAATGAAGGGAACGGCACTCTGCTGTCCTTGAAAGTGCCCCTGGGGCAAGGAGCCTGAATGCGCCATTGGATCTGCGCCCTTTTCATGTTGAGCTGTGTTGCCGTTCAAGGACAGGCGTCGCCATCGCCGTTTGAAAAACCGCCGCTGCTCCTGCCCGGAGAGGGATTTGCCGTGGCGGTGCAGGATGGCGATGTGAAGTCCTATGGCGAGGCCCGCAAAGAAGCTCCGATGGGCAGCCTCGCGAAGTTGTTATGGCTTCGGATCGAAGGCGACGAATGGGGCACCCGACTGGTGAGTTTTAAATGCACGGGCGAATGGAATGGCTTTCATTGCTGGCTGAAGAAGGGACACGGTCGCGTGGATCTGGCGAAAGCCACCGCCGAAAGCTGTAATTTGGCCTACCTTGCTTGGGTCACCGAATCCTCCCAACGCTGGAAAATAGATTACGGGGATGGCGTAGCCCGGCTGCGGCTGGAAGAAGTGTTCAAGCCCTTTTTGGGCGATCGGCTAAAGGCGGGGGACACGCTGCCGACTTTCGGCCCCGAATGGGTAGGCGATGGTGAGTTGCTAAGGACCACGCCGGAAGCCATGGCCAAGTGGTTGGCGGATCCAGGCCAGTACGAACTCCGAAATCGTTGCAAGCGCATTTTGGGTGGGACCTTCGACGGTTGGATTACCAAAGAGGCCGCCTGGTGGTTCAAGACCGGGACCGCCCCGGTGCCCGGTGAGCCTGGCGCTACCTCCGCGTGGGTGGCCGCCTGCAACGGTGATACCGCAGCGGTGCTTCATCTGCCGCGAGGCCACGGCAAAGCCGAAGGCATCGAGCGGATGCAGGACATCTTAGGCATCCCGCGAAAAAAGAAGAAGTAGCGGTATGTTGCCTCCCCTGCCGGCCAGGGTGGTAGTGGAATGGTCGGCGGAGCGACTGCCTTCGCGGCTGGTGGTGAATGGACAATGGCTGCCCCATCATCCGGGTCACGTGCACGTGTTCCAGGGGCCGGTGCGGTTTCGCACCAAGTCTTCGGTGGTGTCGCTTCAAGGGAAGGTCACTTTTGCGGCATTAGCGTCGGGGTGGAAAGTGGCTTGGACCACCACTGGGAAAGGTTGGGTGGCTGCGGCCACCGCCGGAGAAACCGGAGATTCTGCCCCTTTTGAAGCTCGCCGTGCCCTTGCGTCGGTATTGGGGCTTTGGCTGCAAGCCCATCCCAAAGGGAACCATCCAGACGGTAGCCTCTGCCCACTCACTCACTGCGCGGTGGTGCGCGGCATGGGCAGCCCGGAAACAGCCCTTGCGGTGGCTTTGGCACCGGATTTGAACATCCATCCCGCCAACGCTTTCTTCACGGGATCCAAGGGCGGCCAGAGTCTTTCGCCGCATGAGGTTTGGGGGGACGGTCCCTCGGAACATGGGGAATCTATTTTGGTTGCGGGCGACCGATGGGCATCCTGGACCCGCCGCCTGACATCAGCCCAGGTGAACGCCTTAAAGCGCGCCGTCCCGCCGGGTCTGAAGCCGGGCCAAAGAGGTACGATGCTCGGGCCATCGGGTCCTTACGCGGTGGAATCCCTTCGCCTCGCGGCGGGTCGGTCCTTCGGTTGGACTACCTGGCCGAGCAATGCTTGTGAGGTTTCGATGAATCTCGATGGCAGCCTTGAATTGCGCGGCCACGGGTGGGGCCACAATGTGGGGCTGGATTTGACGGAGTCCATTTGGCGAGCCGAGCGTGGCGAGAAAGCTGAAAGCCTTTTGCAGAGCGCCTTCGGGAGCTGGACGCGGCCCGAAAATCCGTGATCCCGTTTTGTCCGCGAGGCATCGGGCTCCTAGCATCAGGTCGCGGGCTTCGGGCCTCGTTGTTGGTGCCGGATGGATCATTTCGCCTGGCAGGAATGGAAGCGGCCCACAACAATGAAGCCTGATGTCCGAGGCCTGATTATTCCAATGCTTCCTTCATACGCCTAACTGCGTCCTGAAGTTGGCGCGCTTCAAATTGCGAGAATCCTAGGCGTGTAAAGGGCAGGGGGCTGCGGTCCAATGTGAAGTGGCTGCCGGGCTGGATGATGAGGCTCTGTTCTTTGCAGCGTTTTACCCAGGCATCGAGGTCAAGGTCACCTTTGGCCCGCACCCAAAGGGCCAGCCCACCTTGGGGAATCTCAAATTCAAGGCTGTCGCCGAGATCGCTTTGAAGGGCCTCCACCAAACAATCGCGACGCTCCTCGTAGATGCGTCGTACTTTGCGGACATGGCGGGCCATATCGCCATCTCGGAAAAGGTCGGAGATGGCCCATTCCAAAACGCGGTCCCCCTGCCAATCCATTCGCAACCTAACCCTTGTAAGCCGGTCCACCAATCCTTTCGGTGCCACGATGAAACCTAGCCGGACCCCCGGCGCAATGAGCTTGCTTAAAGATCCCATGTAAATGACCTGGCCCGTGGGATCGCCGCTGGCTAAAGGCAGCATCGCTCGTCCATCGTATTGGTATTCAAAATCGTAGTCGTCCTCTACCACCGCAGTTCGATGGCGTTGCGCCAGTTCCAGCAGGCGCATTCTGCGGGCCGGGCTGAGGGTGACGGTGGTGGGAAATTGATGGTGCGGTGTGAGGTAGATCAGCCCCACTCGTTCTTTGTCCAACAACGATTCGAGAGCGTCCATGTCCATGCCTTCGGCATCCACCGGAACGCCCCTCAACGTCACTCCGGCACTCTGTTGCATGGTTTCCCACGCGACGCGATTTCCAGGATCTTCCACGGCGA
>JAYVXV010000371.1:0-9443 GCA_043784905.1 Holophagaceae bacterium
CTCATTTTGAATTCCAGAAAGGCGCCATTCGTTTTACGCCCTCGATGATCTGGTCTGGAAAAGCCGCGAAGCTTAAGCGTGCATGAGCGGCGCCACCCGGGCCAAAGGTGCTACCGGGTACCAGCACCACCCCACCTTCATCCCGCAAACGCAAACAAAAGGCCATCGGATCAGCAAGGGCTGAATCCGGGAGCGAGATGAAGTGGTAGAAAGCGCCATCCGGCGGTTGGGCGTCGTGCCCCAAATGGGTTTTTAAGGCAGCGGCCAGAGCGTCCCATCTTGCGCGGATTTCCATTCGAGCCGAGATGAAGATGCGTTCAGAATCTTCGATGAGTGCCAAGGCCGCAGCTTGAGCGGGATGCGCAGCGCCGGTAACGGCGTAGCCATGCACCGTGCGGGCGGGGCCTAGCCACATCGGGTCACCGAGGATCCAACCCACCCGGAGGCCCGCGCCGCCCCAAGCCTTGCTCACGGAGCTGAGGATCAAGCCATAGGTCGAGACATCGCGCAGGCTTGGAGGTCGAGTGCCGTAGTGCAAATCGCGATAAACCTCGTCACTCAAAAGCATCACGCCCCGGGCCTCGCAAGCTTCGGCGATACGCCTCAGGTCGTCGGCGCTGGTGGCGGCGCCCGTGGGGTTGGAGGGCGCATTCACCACCACCGCTTTGACGCGGGGATGGGCTTCCAACGCCGCCAGCAGGGGGCCTGCTTTGAGGCGGAAACGGTCGTCTTTGTCGAGGGCGTAGGTGACCGGAATCGCTTCCGCCAAATGGGCCAGCGAGGTGTAGGCGGGGAAATAGGGATCTGGCACCAGCACTTCATCGCCGGGGTTCAGGAACGCGAGGAATAACGAAAAAATTCCACCCTCACTGCCGCAAGTGATGAGCACTTCGTCCCGGGTGGCGCCATGGAATTTCGCCACCGCGTCGCGCAATTCCGGCAGGCCAAAATTGGGACCATAGGGGCAGGGGCCCGTGGTTCCCCGCAGGGCTGTTTGAGCGGCGTGGGGCAAGTCCCAGGTGGGCTCCCCTAGGCCCAGCGGAATGGCCGTGGCGGGCGCGCCTTCGCTCAAGATGCGAATGGGCGAAGGCTTGAGTTGGGAGAGGCGCTGGGCGGGAAGCATGATGCTTCGATCCTGGCTGGTCGCCGCATTCATCGCAATGCGTCTTCCAGCGTCGTGGAGGCCTCGGTACGGGCGTCGCGGTATTTCACGATCATGGGCGCCGATACCTGGAGCCCGTGTTCACTGGCAAAAGCACCGCTGGCGGGGCGGGAACCTTGCACCACCACGGCGCCTTCGGGTACTTCCCGGCGCCATTCTTTTCCGTTTACCAAATCAAAAATCACGGTGGAGCCCGTGATGATGACGCCGCTGGCCAGCACCGCACGGGCCCGAACATGGATGCCTTCAAAAAGTCCCACGAGGCCGCCGACGAACACGTCATCTTCCAGGATGACGGGCCTCGCTCCGGCGGGTTCCAAAACCCCGCCCACCTGAGCCGCCGCACTGACATGAACACGCTTGCCCACTTGAGCGCAGGAGCCAATGAGCGCGTGGCTGTCCACCATGGTGCCTTCGTCCACGTAGGCGCCGACATTGACATACGCGGGTGGCATTACGACAACCCCTTTTGAGACGAAAGCTCCTCGCCGGAGCGTGCTGCCACCAGGGACAATGCGAACACCTTCTTCCAATTTGAAGGACCGCGCGGGGTAGGCGGTCTTATCGAAAAACGAAAAGCCGGGCACCGAAAGATCGTGCATGTTGGAGTTGCGGAAGCCAGAAAGAATGGCCTGCTTCACCCAGGTGTTAACGCGCCAGTTACCGTTACCATCGGGCTCGGCAGCGCGAAGGGCCCCCGACTCCAAGGCTGAGAGTAAAGCCTCATGCGCCTCGGCGCGTTGCGGGTCGGCAGTAATGGCATCGGCGCTTTGAGCGTAAAACAATTTCAATGCATCAAGGTTCATAACGATATCCCAGGCAGGTTGCCTTCGGCGGCGAGACAAAGCGCGTCTACCAAACGCTTGCAGGTAGCGGGTTCTGGCGTGGTGAGCGGAAGGCGAAGCACGGCTTCACCCAGGCGTAAAAATTTTAAACCGGCCTTGAGCGGGATGGGATTGCTCTCCATAAAAAGTGCATCAATGAGTGGGAGAAGCCGCGCCTGACGGTTTTGAGCTTCTTCGAGATCGCCTGCCAGCGCGGCGATGACCAGGGCCTTGGTTTCCTTCGGCAGCAGATTTCCAAGCACCGATACCAACCCTTTTGCACCTGCGGCGATGCTGGGCAGGGCGAGATTGTCATCTCCGGCCAACAAGGTTTTCCCTGGCGGGAGGGTGCGCACAATCTCCACAATTTGGCTGAGGTTAGCGCTGGATTCCTTCACCGCGACCACCTGCGGATTCTCCCAAAGGAGGGCGAGGGTTGTGGGCGTGAGGTTCTGGCCCGTGCGGCCCGGCACGTTGTAGACGACGATGGGCAGGCCCTTGGCGGCGTCGGCGATGGTCCTGAAATGAGCCACGAGACCAAGGGGCGTGGGCTTGTTGTAGGGCGGCGTGACGATCAAGACGGCGTCGGCGCCCAGCTCCTGCGCGCGCTTGGACCAGCGCGCGGCCTGGGCCGTGGAACTGCTGCCCGCGCCCACCACCACGGGCTTTCCGCCCGCTTCATCGCGGCAGGCCTGAATGAGAAGGTCGCGTTCAGCGTCATCCAGCGTGGCCGCTTCGCCGGTGGAACCCAGCACCACGAGAAAATCCACGCCGCCATGCACGACGTGTTTCACGAGTTTCTTGAAAGCGTGGAGATCCACGGCCCCGTTGATTGTAAAGGGCGTGGCCAGCGCGACGCCGAGTCCTTCAAACGGGCCTTCAAAGGTGCTCATGGATTCACCTCCTCAAATAGCGGGTCCAGTAAATCCTTGGCGACGGCATCCATCATGAAAAGCCCTTTCCGGCCCTGAATCCAATGGGCGGCCTGGATGGCGCCTTCCGCGTAGGGCATGGCGGAGCGCGCCGCGTGATGCAGTTCGATGACCTCGCCCGGCGCATCCACGCCCACGACGTGGGAGCTGTAAGTATGACCGGCGCGGATGCTGGAGACATTGAGCTGGTGGGGCTTCAGGTCGTGACCCACGGCGGGGATGACCCATTCGGTTTTGCGCGGACAGCCCTTCATCAAGGTGGCCGCCAGCAGTTTCGCGGTGCCACTGGGCGCATCGTGCTTGCGGGCGTGATGGTGCTCCACCAGAAAGGGATCCTTGCTTTCGTCCTGGGAAGCGAAGCGAGCTAGAACGAGACTCAGCCTGGCGTAGAGCGCCACGGTCAGCGAAAAATTTGGTGCGTTGATGACGCCGATGCGTTGGCCCACGCGCTCCATCAGATCCGGAATCTCCCAGCCAGTGGTGCCGATGAGGAAGTCCGCGCCCTGCTCCAAACACCAATCCAGATGCTCCGCGACCGCCGAGCCGGAACTGGCGTCAATGCCCACGTCCACAGGGCCCGAAGGGCTTTCGCCGCGTCCGATGCACCACGCCAGATCGCTGCCCGCGCAGGTCGCGATGGCGGATCCGAGACGGCCTTTTCCAAAAATACCAACGCGCATCACGCGCCTCCTTCAATCAATGCCGCATGCAAGCGACGCAGCGTTTCATGTTCCTGGTCGCGCTTCACCACCAGGCTTAAATTGATCTCGTTGGCGCCCATGGAAATCATCTCGATGTTGATGTCTGAAAGCGCCCCAAAAAGCCTTGAACCCAGGCCGGCCGTGTATTTCAGCCTTTCTCCGACCACCGCGACGATGGCGCGATCTTCGGCGATTTTCACGGTGGCGAAAGCTGATAATTCCTTGAGTAGCGCTTTCAATGGAGCGTCCGCTTCGACCGTCAAGGACACGCTGACTTCCGCCGTGGCCACCAGATCTACGCTGACGCTAAGGCGTCCGAAGACTTCGAAGAGGCGCGCTAGAAACCCGCTTTGCGCCAGCATCCGCGAGCTGCTAACCGTAAGCACGGTGATGGGCCCACGACTGGCAAGGGCCGTGACCGAGCGGCCTGACCTTACTTCGCCCGTGATGGTGGTGAAACGACCGTGGGGCTTTTGCGTGTGACGCACGGTTACGGGGATCTTGGCGTCCACGGCGGGCTGGATGGTGGAGGGATGTAGCACCTTCGCGCCGAAAGCCGCCAACTCTCCGGCTTCGGCGAAGCTCAATTCAGCGATGGGCAGGGCGCCGGGCACGACGCGGGGATCGCAGGTGAGGACCCCTTCCACATCGGTCCAAATCTGGACCTCAGAGGCCGACAGGGCCGCACCGAAAAGCGCGGCGGAATAGTCGCTTCCTCCACGGCCTAGCGTGGTCGTAAGACCGTCTTCCGTGGCACCGATGTAGCCCTGGGTAACGACCACACGCTGGTTTCCCAAGTATGGGGCAATGTTTGAAAGGGCTAGTTCCCGGATGGCTTCCATCTGGGGTTGCCCTTCGCCAAAGGTGCTGTCGGTCCTCATTACGGTGCGGGCGTCCACCCAGGTTGCGTCCATGTTTTGATGACGAATAAAATCAGCGAAAACCCGCGTGGATAACTGCTCTCCGAAGGATGCGATGGCGTCTTTGCTTCGCGGACTCAGCTCCCGCAACAGCGCGACGCCGCGCAGCAGCAATTCCACTTGGCCAAAGGCATCCGTGAGGGCATGGTCCAGCTCATCAGAAACGGTGCGGTCGAATAGATCCTCGGCGGCACGGCGATGGTGTTGGACGATGGTTTTTAGGGCCTCCAGAGCCACAGGAAGATCGCCGCGCTCAGCCGCCGCTGCGGCGGCAAGGAGTCCATTGGTGGTCTTGCCCATGGCGGATAGCACCACCAGTGGCGACATCTTCAGCGCGTCGCGCACGAGGTTTGAAACCTGCCTCATGCAATTCGAGTCGGCGACACTGCTGCCGCCGAATTTCATGACCAGGCAATTTTGTGAGCCTGGGTTTTGTGAGGCTAATGGATTCACAAAAGGCCTCGAGCGTGCGCCAGCTCGGCGTTGAGAATGCTGCCACCCGCAGCACCGCGCTCGGTGTTGTGGCCCAACAACGTGAACTTGATGCCAAGCAAGGGACAGGCGCGGATGCGACCCACATGGACACTCATACCGTTGTCCATTTCCACGTCGCGACGGACTTGAGGGCGATCCTCCGAGTCGTGAATGCGAATCGGCACGGGCGGTGCCGATGGCAGGGCCAACAGCTGAGGCTCGGGTTTCCAGGCCCGCAGCACGGCGCGCACCTCGTCGGGACTTGGATTGCCTTTCAGTTGCACGCTCACGGCCTCGGTGTGGCCATCAATGACCGGAACGCGGTGGCAGAGCGCCGATACGGATAGGGCCGCCATCTCCACACCCTCCGTGCCCATGAGTCCCAGCATTTTGGGAATTTCCTCTTCGACTTTTTCTTCTTCATTGCGAATGAAGGGCACCACGTTCCCCAGGATGTCGAGACTGGACACGCCGGGATAACCCGCGCCGCTCACCGCTTGCATAGACGTCATGAAGACCTTCTCCACGCCGAAGGCTTGATGCAGGGGCGCCAGAGCCATGACCAGCACGGTGGCCGTGCAATTCGGGTTGCAGAGGATGGCGCCCTTGCGGCCGTGATGGCGGCGCTGGAGTTCGATTAGACGCAAGTGATCGGGATTAACTTCGGGCACGAGCAGGGGCACGTCATTGGCCATGCGAAAGGCCGATGCGTTGGAGAAGACAAAGGCGCCTTCCTGTGCGAAGCGTGGCTCCAACTCTGAAGCCGGGCCTGAATCCAAAGCACTGAATACGAGAGGAGAGAATGCGTGTTTGGGATCACCGGGCACCAGCACGTGCTCGGCCAGACCCCCATAGGGATCGCCGTCCAATCGCCACGCGCAGGCTTCGCGGTAGCGCTTTCCCGAACTGCGTTCGCTGGCGGCCAAATGCTGAATGATAAATAGCGGGTGATTGGCGAGCCGTCGCACAAAGCGTTGGCCCACCACGCCAGTGGCGCCTAAAACGGTGACAGGAATTTTGATGTGCTGAGTCATGCGAGTCCTTTCAAGGCAAAACAAATGGCATTCAGTTCTTCAAAAAATAAACGGCCAACCGCTTGTTCAGAGCCACGCCGTGAGCGAGCTCTGGCAGGGTGATGTGTTCTTTATCGGTATGCGCTACCGAGATGGAACCGGGCCCAGCCAGCACGATGGTGCGATCTTTGATGAGGGCGCGGAGCTGCGGCGCGTCGCTGCCAAAGGGCATGGAACCGTGATCGAAACCGGGGATGGATGGGTAGCGGTCGGCGGGTTCTGATAGCAGTTGTTCGACCTCCGCATCTGCGGGTCGCAGGGCTCTCGTCCTCAATTCAAACGTGGAGTTGGGCAACGTGCGGGCCAGTAGGTGGGCTTCGGCGTGAGCAGAGACGGTGTTGATGGCTTCGCCACCTTCCATGCGGCCGAGGTTCCAGACCTCGGGTCCCAGTTCAGGATCTTCGAAGCTAGGCAGTTCCCGCAGGCGTTGGAGCCAATCAATGAGCATCCAGTTGGCATCTCGTCCCAACTCCGGAGATCCGCTGTGGGCGGCCCTCCCCGCGCATCGAAGGCAGAGATGTAACACACCTCGTTGGCCCGTCGCGAGTTTCAATTCCGTGGGCTCCCCATTGATGAGGGCGCGGCAATCCACTAAGCGGTCGGCCAAACTGAGCGCTGCGGAAGCGCCTGCGCTATCGGTTTCTTCGCCCACCACGCCCAACCAGGCAAAGCCGGTGATGCCCTCACGCAGCATGTGCCTGATGGCTTCGAGCTGAGCCATGATTTGGCCCTTGGCATCGCAAGCGCCGCGGCCAAAGATCGTCTGCCCCTGTTTTTTGGGCGGAATGAACGGCGGCACCGTGTCTAAATGGGTGGAGAAGAGCACGCGCGGGCGGCCCCATGTGGCCAAAATATTGGTGCGGCCGACGCTTACGGGTTGCTCAGTGATATCGGCGCCCATCTCGGTGAGAAGCTGGCGGAGCAAGGGTAGCAGTGCATCTTCACGCCCCGACGTGGAATCCACCTCGCAGAGGCGCAAAAGCCACTGCTGCATCCATAAGGGGCCCGATGGACTGGGCGGAGCGGGATGTTTTTTCGAGTGGGCCTTGTTCATCGGGGACATTTGGACACCGGGAAAACCCGATGGTGCCACCGAAACGAGGTGCCCAGTACCTGCCTGTTGGCAGAGCCCATGGCCCGCATTCCATCTGGCACTTCACGGCGGGTGACCGCCGCGACAGCCGCCGGGATTTAGCCCAGACGTCCAGGGATTACGCTTTTGGCTGCGTTTCCCTTCGGCGACTCTCCCCTTTCGCACGGCATCAACGGGTGCAAGCCTCCGCCGTGTTACTAATGGGAATCGCTCCTCCATCGGAATATTAAGAGTCTCAGATGGAGCGGAAAGTCTCAAGTGCTGAGTCTTGGGTCCTGAGTTCTGAGGCCTGGGTCCTGAGGCAATCTGGCGGCGCCTTCGGCGCACTAGGTAGTTGCGGCCAAAGGCCGCCTTCAAATTGAACCGCAGGACACAGGACCCAAGACTTTCGTTTACAGAAATCCCAATCCCGGATAACTGGCTCCCAGCACTGTTTTGCTGCTGACGCCCAGCCACTTGTCCAGCACGGTGGCGTAGACGTTTCTGAAATCGGCGGTGTAGGTCATGTTGCCGTTGGCATCGAGTTTGGAGAGATCCGGGTAGTCGGAATAGACGCCACCTTTGACCCCATTGCCGATGAGGTAACCGAGCCCAGCGGTGCCATGGTCCAGACCTCCGTTGTTCTCTTGGACCCGGCGCCCGAATTCGCTCCAGCCCATGATGATGACGCGATCCTGGGCATTGCCCTTGGAGCCGTTGATATTTGCAAGATCGGCGTAAAAGGCGTCCAACGACGCACCCATTTCGTTCAGCAATTTCGGGAAATCCCGGGCGTGATTGCTGTGCGTATCGAAGCCACCCGTGGTGGCGACGAAAATTTGCGAGGGCAGATCTTTGGCGATCATCTCCGCGATGAAACGCAGTTGCTCTGACAGGTGAAAGTAGTCATTGCGCAGGGTGGGATCGGGGTAATCCACGTCGCCGGGATAGGGAACGCTGGTTTTGCGGCGAGTCTGTCCGATGAGATTGGAGAAAAGAGACTGGGCCTGATCGTAGAGTTGACCGGATTCTAAGGCAGCCTTCAGGCCTGTTGCGGATGGCGATCCACTGAGTTTGAACCCATCGCTGAATCCCATGCGCAGTGGATCGGGATCATCAATGGAGCCCCATTCCGAACGTGTGGCCGGAAAGCGGTAGGTGTCCGGGCTCGAGATGTTCACGAAGTTACGATCTACGCCCTGCAAGCCGAGAGGCAGTCCATCGGTGCTGATACCCCGTAAGGGGTCCCCGCCCTTCAGGAAGGCCAGATCCGCGTAGCGCCCCATCCAGCCGGTGCCGCTGGGAATGGCCGAGCCTTGCCACCAGAGGTCCGCTGCCAGAAAATGGGAAAGGGTGGGATTGGGCATTCCGATACCGGGGATCCACGCCACACGGCCTTTTTGATGCAGGGCGGCCATGCCCTTGAATGCATTGTTGAGGCCCATGTTCGCAGCGGCGCCGGTGCCCAGACTCGTGGTGTTGGCCGGGTTTACCTTTAGTGCCGGGCGCGCGTTTTGGTAGTAGCCCGCGTTGGCGCCGCCGATGGGGACCACGGCGTCCAACATATCCATGCCGCCTTCCATGGTGACGATCACCAGGATCGGCGATGAAGGGGCTGGGCTGGGCGGTGGAGGTGGCGGTCCCCCGCCGGTGCTGGGAGCGATGCTTCCACCCCCGCCGCCCCCACAAGCGCTAAGCCCCGCCAGGGTGGCGGTTCCGGCCGCCAGGGTCTGAATGAACTCACGTCGCTTGGTCATGTCGTCCTCCGTTAGAGGCCGTGCCAAAACGACCTGTGCAGTTCAGGTTGTTTTGCTACGGCCCCTTATGCCGGTCCACCATCTCAAATGTTCAAGTAATTTTGACGCAACGGCCTTATTAATGCTGATGCGCTTGGGGCGCGCAAAGGATGAGGAAAGCCAAGCGGCGCACGGCTTTTTCGGTATCGGCGCTGCCGTCCCAGGCGAAGGGTTTCGTCCACAACCTTGGGATCCAGGCATCTCTTAAAGCAGGAGGAATGGGCGCGGGCTGCAACAGCGCCACCAGGCGATTGAAGACATCCATTGCGCTCGTGGGCGCGCTCACAAACCACTCGCGGTAATCCGTGTCGAAGAGAAAACGATCCACATGGAGGTGGTCCTCGCCTCGGCCCTCTTTCACTGCGATTGAAAAGGCAGTACGAGTGCGGTGACGGTAGGTGTCGCTGTTGAGCCAGGCCGTATGTTCCTTCCAGCCATTGGGTCCCTTTGGGTTCAGCAAATCCTGACCCATGTTAAAGAAGCCCGTGG
>JAYVXV010000372.1:0-2894 GCA_043784905.1 Holophagaceae bacterium
ATGGGATGGCCTTAGCCTGCGCTTTGTGACGGAAAAATCAAGGGAGTATCTCGGAATTCGGCACCTTCTGTGATCGTCGCTGCTCGATATAATCGCTCAAAATCACGGCGGCGGCAGCGGCGTCCAGCTTGGCTTTGCGATCCTTGGGTTTCACACCGCGCTGGGCCAATAGACGGTCTGCTTCTATGGAACTTAAATGTTCATCGCCGAATCGCAGCGGCAGGCTCGTGAGCACTGCCAAGGCTTCGCCAAAGGTCCGCGCTAGCGCCGCAGTTTCGCTTTCAACCCCGTCTTTGTGCTTGGGAAGTCCTACTAGCAAGGCCTGTACGCCTTCCTCCTTGGCGAGTCTCGCCAGCCTGTTCAGCGTCACCTCGCCATCCTGGGGCCAGACCTCGAAGGGTGAGGCTAGGATCTCCAATTCATCCGAAAAAGCGATGCCGATGCGTTTGGTTCCGTGGTCAATGGCCATCCATCTCATTCTGCGATGATGCCGATTGGACAACACAATGACAAAGCTATTTTGCTGCAACGGCTTACCGCTTCATTTCCGAACCGCGTTGGGTCTCTGCGCTTTAGGGTGGAGCGCCGATGGGGTCACTTTCTTCCGTTTTCTTGGGGAGGTTCCGCTGCCCAAAGATGAAGCCAGGCAAGTCCCCATCTGGATCCTGGAAAGCGTTCGCGCCATCACAAGGCATCTAGGGGGAAACCCCCAAAATCTGAGTCAAATCCCGCTGGATCTTTCGGGGCTCACGCCTTTTCAATTGAAGGTGGCCGAAGCCCTGCGTTCCACTCATCCCGGCCAGACACTCACTTACGGAGATGTAGCGCTCATGGCGGGCTCACCCGGCTCAGCACGGGCCGTGGGTCGTGCGGTGAAGACGAATCCCATTCTGTTGCTCATCCCCTGCCATCGGGTGGTGGCGGCCCACGGCCCCGGTGGATGGAGCGCCTTTGGATCGCCAGGAATTAAGACGCGATTGTTGGAGCTCGAAAAAGCTCATACTTGGACCGATGACGCGCGCCCTTCCCGATGAGCTACTGAGGCTCCCCCACCGCACCAACGTGCCCTTTTCCAAGCTCACGACCCTGGGCGTGGGTGGAAACTGTCGCTGGCTTTTTGAACCGACCACCGAAGCCGAGGCGCAGATTTTCGTGCGCACTTGTCATCGCGAGAGCCTTCCCTATCGCGTGATCGGGGGCGGCTCAAATCTGGTGATTCTGGGGGACATTGAAACGCCGGTGCTGCGCCTTCGATTTCCCGCAGAGCTGAAACGAGAGGGCCTGAAACTTAACGCCCCCGCCAGTTTCGGCCACATCCGAATGGCCCAAGGTGCGGCCAAAGAGGGCCTCAGTGGGATGGAATACGCGAGCGGCATTCCCGGCACCACCGGCGGCGCTCTGCGCATGAACGCAGGGGCCTATGGTACGGAACTGGTGGACATTCTGGACACCTACCGCTTTCTCACCCCTGATGGCGAGCTCGTGGAGAAACGTCCCGATCCCGGCGAGTTTAAGTACCGCTGGAGTTTCCTGACGGGCGGCCATGTGGGACTTTCTTTCACCGTGAAATTGGTGGAAGGCGACCGGGAAACCATCGAGGCTCAAGTATCGGAAAACATGGGCAAGCGCGGCAGCAGTCAGCCCCTGTCGAAGCGCAATGCGGGCTGCATCTTCAAGAATCCAACCGGCCAAAGCGCGGGCCGACTCATTGATCAATGTGGACTCAAAGGCTTCCGTGTGGGCGATGCAGAAGTGAGTCCCGAACACGCGAACTTCCTCATCAATCACGGCCACGCCACGGCTTCAGAATTCGCGGAATTGATGGACGTGGTGCGGGCGAAAGTGCGCGAGCACAGCGGCATTGAATTGGAGCCCGAAGTCGAGATCTGGCCATAATGCAGAACCCTTCCAGGAGACAGGTCATGAAACTCCGTAGCTTCATATTGCCCGCGCTCGCCTTATTCCTGGCTTCCCCAGGTCGCGCCCAGGACGCGCCGACGCCGATTCCCTACCTCTCGGTGATGCCGAACTACGAGGAAGTCACCCAGAACGATAAGGAATTCGACGCCTACGAATTCACCAACGGCAAGACCACAACCCATGTGGAAGGCCGGTTCTGGGACCGGCTCCACCACATCAAGGATGGCGCCACCCGCGCCAGCGTCTTGCAGGTCAAGCGCAATTACATCAACGCGGTGAAGGCCATGGGCGGTACCGTGATCTACGATGGCAAGGATGATGGCAGCGGCGGTGGCAATCCCATTCTCGTCCTCAAAGCCTCGAAGCCCGGCAAAAACATCTGGATCGAAATCAACGTCGAGCCTGAAGGCTACGAATACTTCATCCGCATGGTGGAAGAAGAGGCCATGAAGCAGGATGTGGCCGCATCGGGGCTCATGAAGGCCCTGGAATCCGAAGGCCACGTGGCCCTGGATGTGCGCTTCGCCACCAACAAGGCGGAACTCCTGCCGGAATCCAAACCCGCGCTGGATCAGATGATCGCGCTCCTGAAGGAGCATCCCGCGCTCAAGGTCTCCCTCGAAGGCCACACCGACAATGCCGGCGACGCCAAGGCGAACAAAGCCCTCAGCGAGCGGCGCGCCGCCAGCGTGGTGGCGGCGCTGAAGGCCACGGGCATCGCGGCGGACCGCCTGGCCTCCACGGGCTGGGGCAGCGAGAAGCCCGTGGCGGACAATTCCACCGAAGCGGGCCGGGCACAGAACCGCCGCGTGGAGCTGGTGAAAAAGTAGCGGCAGCGCGCTGCCGTTAGACTGTACCCATGGCACTTCCCAATCGCAGCCGCCCACGTCGCCCCTGGCTCCCTTGGGCCAAGGTGGGCATCGTGCTGGTGCTGGTGGGTGGCTTGGCTTTCGGCATTCTCGAAGTGGCCCAGC
>JAYVXV010000373.1:0-2893 GCA_043784905.1 Holophagaceae bacterium
TTTTTCTGGTGGTGATGGTCGCCATCTACACGCTGTCATTTGTGCTCGGCAAGTATCCGCAGGATTGGATTGATGCGGGCTTCAAGGCGCTGTCGGCCTTCCTGTCGGCCCATCTACCCGTGGGAGAACTGACCAGTCTTTTGACGGATGGCATCATTCCCGGCGTGTCAGCGGTCATCGTGTTCTTGCCGGTGATTGTGATTCTGATGGGCTGCATCAGTTTTTTGGAAGACACGGGCTACATGGCCCGCGCGGCGTTCATCATGGACCGTGCCATGCACCTGATGGGGCTGCATGGGAAAAGTTTCATTCCCTTGCTGATGGGTTCGGGCTGCAATGTGCCGGCGATCCAAGCCACGCGCACCATTGAATCAAAGCAAGACCGACTCATCACGATTCTTGTGACGCCCCTTATTTCCTGTTCTGCGCGGCTGCAAATCTACATCGTCATTGCGGGGACTTTCTTCAAGCCGTTCGGTGCCGCGCTGGCCATTATCGGAATGCATTTCCTTGGATTTGGTCTCGCGATGCTGATGGGGCGAGTGCTGCGCAGCACACTCTTCTCGGGCCCCAGCGCACCGTTTGTGATGGAGTTACCGCCCTATCGGATGCCGGTGATGAAGGCGACGACCATCCATATGTGGGACAAGGCCAAAGTCTTTCTGACTCGCGCTGGTACTACGATTTTTGCAGGCGCTACGCTGGTGTGGTTTCTATCGCGCTACCCAGGGCTTGCCAACGCGGGATGGACCCAGGAGTACCACCAGCAGCGTGTGGCGGTGCTGGCCATGCAGATTCCCCAAGGCGAGAAAGACGAGCAGATCAAGACCTTGGATTTGGCGCGAGAAAGCCGCATCGTGAATTCGAGTTTCGCCGCCAAGTTAGGTCAGAAAGTGGAGCCAGTGTTGCGGCCCATCCTGGACCCGGATCACAAGCGCACCGAAGCCTGGAAGGATGTCATCGCGCTCACCGCAGGCTTCGTGGCCAAAGAAATCGTCGTGAGCACCATGGCCGTGATTCATCAAGCCAGCGAGGAACCCAAACCTGGCGAAAAACTCAGCCCGCTGCAAGTGGCTCTGCGCGATAAAACCGGACTCACGCCGCTCACGGCTTTGGCCTTCATGGTCTTTACGTTGATTTACACGCCCTGCCTAGGCACGGTGGCGATGATTCGCCGCGAAGCCGGAAGCTGGGGCTGGGCGGGCTTTTCGGTGGCCTACGGCCTTGGGCTCGGCTGGCTGCTGGCCTGGGGCACCGTGGTCTTTGGTCGTATGATGGGATTCGCATGAACTGGCAACTACTCACCGTCCTGATTCTCGTGGCCCTTGCCGCGCTGTATTTCGGTCGCGGGTTCCTGATGGGCCTGCTGGGTAAGGGTGGCTGCGCCAGCGGCGGCAGTTGCTCCTCCTGCGGGGAAGGCGGCTGCACCCTCACCAAGCTCGAAGCCCTCAAGCAGGAATGGGAAGCCAAGAAGCAGGCGTGAAGGCGTATTCAGGCCTCATCTCGCAGTGGGGCTCAGGGTTGTTCTGATTCCTTTTGGCGCCACTCTCTTGGGGGTGGCGATGCGCACGCTGACAAGGTGGATAGGCATTCACGTTCGGCGTATGGAACAAGAAGGAGAGCCGCGCCTGCGCCGTGAATCCCTTCAATCAGCTCTCAATCAGCTCTCAATCAGCCTTCAATTCCCCTGATTCGATGAGGGCTGTGATGGTGCGCTGGACTTCGTCTTCACCGATGGTGCCGCGACGCTGGAGGACTTTGATGAGGCCCAGGACCAAATTTCGGGTGCCAAAGGCCTCGGCACGTTTGATGACGGGCGAAGTCACTCCCCGGGAATGGATGAGGACGGTGCCGTCCGCCAAGGGCACGGTGGTGTCGCCGGGGTTGGCGCGGACCGGGACCGCCGTGATGTCCGCGATGTCCTCGGGAGACGGAAAAGCGAAGGGATCGAAGGGATCGGGCGTCTCGAAAGGCGGGGGCTCGAACACGGTACCGAATTGGCCGGTCACATGGCGCTCCTCAGGTTTGTCATCAAAGAATGGATCTTTCCCGAAGGGCGCGGTCGTGAGGCGAGCGGCTTCACGAGAGGGCATGATGGCCGCCATGGCGTTCATGTCAAAACTCACGGGCAGAGCATCTTCGCTGGAGAAGGAACGGCCCACCTCGAACGTGGTGACGGGTTTGGGTTCCGCACTTCGGTAACACTCGACGATGGCGGCCCGCAGCATGGTGTGGGAGGCCACGAGTGGCTCGATACCGAGGCCCGATGCGAAACGGGCGCTATCAATGGCGTTGAGGTCTGAGGGGTCCGCCATGGCGAGCACCAGGGACCTGGGCTCCTTGTAGGCGATGGGAAGGATCGTTAACTGTTCGGCCATGCGCTGAGGAATGCGCTTCAATACACTGGGTTCGATATTCTCCAGGACCTTTGGGTCCAGCCGTGGCACCCCCGTCTGTTGGGCCAGGAAATCCATCAACACTTCTTCGGTGATGAAGCCAAGGGACACAAGATTGCTGCCCATGCGACCACCGTGGAACCGCTGATGGCGCAGCGTCTCGGAAAGTTGGGCCGTCGAAATCAGACCTGCCTCGACAAGCATTTCTCCCAATTTTTTAGTGGGGGCCTGCACGGCGACGAGCCTTTCGGTGGTTTGGTGACCCAAGATAACGCCGAGAACCCCCGCAACGCTACAAGTGGATATCAAAGGCATCGAAAAGGTTCAGGTAGGGAGGGCCAATCACCAGATTTTTAAAGGAATTCAGGTTCCGTCCAGACTAAAATGAAAGGTTCTAAAAAAAGGTGGCGCATGAAATTCCACATCCAGACCTGGGGATGCCAGAACGGGTCCCACTCCAAGAGTGCCCGCTTTTCAGGGCACGATTGGGAGCACGC
>JAYVXV010000374.1:0-9438 GCA_043784905.1 Holophagaceae bacterium
CCCGACGAAGTGGTCGCCATGGGCGCCGCCGTTCAAGGAGGCGTACTGGCCGGTGACGTAAAGGGCGTCCTGCTCCTCGACGTGACACCACTTTCTTTAGGTATCAATGCTAACGGCGGCCAGATGAGCGTCATCATTCCGCGCAACACGACGATTCCCACCAAAAAATCTGAGATCTACACCACCGCCGTGGACAACCAACCCGGCGTGGATATTGAGGTGTTTCAGGGCGAACGCCAAATCGTAGAAGGCAACAAACTTCTGGGCCATTTCCATCTTGGGGGTCTCCCTCCGGCTCCCCGCGGAATGCCCCAGATCGAAGTCATCTTCGACATTGATGCCAACGGTATCGTCCATGTCACCGCCAAAGACAAAGCCACCGGCAAGGATTCCAGCATCACCTTGACGGGCTCCACGGGCCTTTCAAAAGACGATATCGAGGCCAAGGTCAAAGAAGCCGAAGCCCACAAGGCCGAAGATGAACTTCGCAAGAAATTACTGGAAGACAAAAACACCTTGGACCAGACCATCTACCAAGTCGAAAAGCTGCTAAAAGAGAGCGGCGACAAACTTCCCGAAAGCGACAAGAAAGACGTGGAAGAGGCCGTCACCGAAGCCAAGGCCGCCCTCAGCAGCCTCGACCCGGATCGCATCAAGAAAGCCCTCGACGATCTCAACGCCAAATCCCACAAGATGGCCGAGCACCTGTACCAGGCCGGCGCGCCGAGTGAAGCCCCCAAGGCCGAAGAACCTAAGAAAGACGACAACGTGATGGACGCCGAAGTCGTTAATTAACTCAACCTGAAAGAGAGGCCGGGCCCCATCCGGCCTCTACTTTTGTCCGCCCATAACCTGAGTGCCCGACGCGCAAATCATGCTAGCGTGAAGCCATGGCCCACCCTGATTACTACGCCATTCTGGGCGTTTCCAAAAGTGCCTCGGATGAGGAGATTAAGAAGGCCTATCGCAAGCTCGCGCGGAAATACCATCCGGACCTGAACCCCGGAAACGCTGAGGCAGAATCCAAATTCAAAGAGCTGACCGCCGCCCACGACGTGCTTTCCGACTCCGAAAAACGGCGTAATTATGATGAATACGGCGATCCGGGTGGAATGCCGCCTGGCGGGGGTTTCAGCCAAGGGAGCGGCGGCGGCGGCAACACCCAGGGCTTTGATTTCGGTCATATGTTCGGCGATATTTTTGGGGGTTCCGAACGATCCCACCGCCCTGGCCCCATGAAAGGGGAGAACCAGAACCACACGGTTCGAATTCCTTTCAAAGACGCTTTTAGCGGCACGAAGATTTCTTTAAATCTCCATCGCACCGAAACCTGCAAAACCTGCCACGGAAGCGGTGATAGCAGCGGTGCAAAGAGCACCTGCCAGACCTGTGGAGGCCGCGGCCACTTTGAACAGGGATCCGGTTTTTTCAAGACCCGACAGGTCTGCCCCGATTGCGGTGGAGCTGGGAAAAAAGCTCCTGCCTGCCCAGCCTGCGAAGGTCGTGGACGCAACCCGAAACATGAATCCATCACCGTGGCCATTCCTGCGGGCGTCGAAGATGGCACCAAGTTGCGCGTGGCGGGAAAAGGCGAAGCCGGACGGCGCGGAGGAGGTGCGGGAGATTTCTTTTTGGAAGTGCAAGTGGACTCCGACCCACGTTTTGAGCGTCGGGGCGCCAATCTCTATTTGCGCCTCCCCATCAGCTTCAGCGAGGCCGCCTTAGGCGCAAAGGTCGAGGTTCCCACGCCGGAATCCAATGCCACCATCAAAGTTCCTCCGGGCACTCAAAGCGGTGCCAAGCTGCGGCTCAAGAGCCACGGGATGCCCATCCCCAAAAGCGATCAGCGGGGCGATCTCTTTGCCGAAATCCAGGTGGTGACGCCCGATGTCCACGATGAGCGCAGCAAGGAACTCCTACGAGAATTAGCGGAACTCAATGACGGCGCGCTGCGCGCAAAGCCAGGGAGATCCTGATGCGGCGGGATCCCAAACAGGGCGTCTACATGATTGGTGTCGTAGCCACCCGCTACAATATTCACCCGCAGACCCTGCGATTGTATGAACGCGAAGGCCTGCTCTTACCCAGTCGCACCGAAGGCAAGACTCGGCTGTACAGTGACGAGGATTTAGAACGCCTGGAATTCATCCTGAGCCTGGTCCGGGATCTCGGCGTGAATCTCGCGGGCGTCGAAGTTGTCATGGATCTTCGGAGCCGAATGCAACGGATGCAGGAAGAAATGATCCAGAACATCGAGGCCCTCGAGCAGCATATGCGCGCCGCTGGCCTGGATCCAGGCGCCGCGAAAGTCCCGGCAAAATCCACAGGCTTGGTAAAACTCGCGCCTCAAGGATTGGTGAAGCGAGGCTGATCCCCAGCCGTGGCCAAAAAAATCACCACAGAGGCACAGAGAACACCGAGAAAAACCAAGAGCATCTGTCATGTGCCGCCTTCGCCAATGAAATTCAGGCGGCCCGGCGACGGCCTCGCGCCTTGGTGTGATCCGCGCCGGGCTGCCTGAATTTGCGGGCCTTCGGCCCACAGGCGCCTGGATAACCAGGCGCTTTGCGAAGCGATCTTGAGCTGAAATCATGGATGGTAGAACTCTGTGTTCTCGGTGCCTCTGTGGTGAATCTGTTTTTCTGAATGTGCCCTTTGTGCCTTCGTGGTGAGTTTCTTCCCGAAGCTGAGGTAGCCGCCCTTGAAAATCGGAGATCGAACATTTTTCTCTATGCCTTGTATGCTGAAACTTCCTACCAGGAATCCCTGTGCCCCTACGGCATCTCGAAGAGCGAGCGCTCGACAAATACTTCGATTCGATCCGCCATCTGCCCTTGCTGACGGCGGAGGAGGAGAGGCTCTACGGCCATTGGTGGCAGGACGACCGCAATGCGGAAGGCCTGCGCAAACTGGTCGAGGGCAACCTGCGCTTTGTCGTGAAAGAGGCCCGGAAATTTGAAGGCATGGGTCTCGATCTCTTGGACCTCATCAGCGAAGGCAACCTCGGACTGATCGAAGCCGCCAAGCGATTTGATCCCTTGCGCGAAAATAAATTCCTGACTTATGCAAGCTGGTGGGTACGCCAGGCGATCTTTCACGCGCTCGCGGAGCATGGCACCAAGATCCGGTTACCCCAAAAAGTTGCCGGCCATCTGGTTCAACTCAACCGCATTACCGGGAAACTTTCTCAAACCCTCGGCCACTCGCCCACCGTGGCTGAGATCGCCAGCGCCAGTAATTTCACCCAGGAAGAAGTGGGCCGACTCCAGCTCCTGCAACAGACGACCAACACCATCTCCACCGAACAGGGCATGGGTGACACGGATCTCACCATTGGTGACAGTCTCGAACAGGAAGTAGAGCCCTCGGCGATGCACGCCTTGGACCACGAAGCCTTTCTTTCGCAACTCCAAAAATGTTTGGACAGCCTTTCTGAAAAAGAACGGCGCATCCTGTCCCTGCATTTCGGTCTGAACGCAAAAGATCCCATGACCCTTGAGCAGATCGGGCGCAGTTTTGTTCCGCCCATTTCCCGGGAGCGGGTCCGACAGATCGAAGAGCGGGCCTTCAACAAAATCCGCGAACGCCGCCGCGAGGTCCTGAGCGATTTCCTGTGGGGAGGCGAAGTCCCTTGAAACCCGATCCCCACTGCCCCCAATGCGGCGGCAAGGGTTTCATCCTCGATTCGGATCCGATGAAACCCGCGCGCCATTGCGGTTGCACCACGGCCGCCGCGCCTGAGGGGGCCGACCTCGGCGTTCCGGATCGCTATGCGGCCGCCACTTTTGAATATTTCTGGGATTGGTGGAAAGACCAGCACCCTCGCGTATCGGTCTTGATGAGTTTGGGCAAAGCACAAGAGCTTCTGGGCCACCCCGAAGGACGTGAATCCTTGGGCGCGGAGCATCGCTCAAAACTCGATCACATTGTCACCAAATGTGGCCCCCATGTCCCAGGTCAGAGCGCGGATCTGGGTGCTGACACTACCTGGAAAACCATCCGACCAGCTCAGGAACCCACGGGCTATCAACCGCTCCAGGCTTGGGCCCAACGGGATCGGTCCGCCGCAGATGTGTGGTGGATTGATGGCCCCGGCGGCAGTGGCAGGTCCAGTCTCGCGGCGGCCGCCCTGCGGGCTTGGTGCGCGCGCACGAAAAAACCGGGTCGCTTTATTTCGGTGCGCGCCTTCAGTCAGGAATTGAAGGACACCTACTACGATGTGCGGAGCTTCACGAACGTGGATTTTCAATCCGAGCGGAACCGCATGGGGCCGCTGCTGGAAGCACCCTGCCTCGTGCTGGACGACATTGACCGCTTGGATACGGATATCCGCGTGGCGCGGGCCATTGGCCAGCTCCTGGATCATCGTTACGCAGCCCTTCGGCCCACCATCCTGACCGCGTCACGCTGGGCCGAAAGCCTTGAAGCCGATGAATCCTACGCATTAGCTCGTCTCGGCGATTCCAGCCTACTGCGCCGACTCGGCCAGAGTCAGCGTGTTGTGCTGCAGCCTACGCTGGAACGGCTATTGGGGCGGGTTTAGGGGTGCCTCAATGAAACGGTTGCTCCGATATCTTCTCCGTCTTCATCTTCGTCATCCTCGGCGCATCCTGACCTTCGCCGCGATGCTTACGATCTTTCTTGGCTGGGGCGTGCTGCGAGTGGAGCGACGCCTGGATCTCATGAGTCTGCTTCCCACTGACCATCCGGTAGTGCGCGCAAGCCTGGAGGCGGGTGTGGGCCAACAGGAATTGCTGTGGCTCGTCGCCGAAGGAAATGAATCCAATCAAGAAGCCCGAAATGCCTGGGCTGAAACCCTTGTGAGCCAGCTCCTGGATCGAGGCAATCTGCCCTTGAATGGCCTCATCGGTGAAGGTCGCATTTCGGGCCCCCAACCCGTACCTGGGCCGCAGGGTGTCTCGTTGTGGCCACCGCTTTTGGCCGCAGGAAGCCTCACCGATGGCGATGCCGCCGTGGGTCGGCTCATCACCGAACAACTCTATGCCCTGGCTCCAGCCTTGCTCGGAGATCGGCTCGCACCCCTAAAAAATCCAAGTGAAGTGGAACGTCGCTTGAAGGAAACCGCAAAAGCCTTGGCCTCGCCCAATCCCATCCAAGCGCGGATTGCCCAGCTCGATCCGTTGAATCTCCGGGATCTCATTCCCGCCGATCAAGAAGCCTTGGTGCGCGCCACAGCTGCGGGCAAACATTTTCCGCTGCGCTTAAAAACCGGCTACATCGAGACCAAGGATGGCCGCTACGTTCTAGTGCCCCTGGTGGTGGATTTCCCGAGTGCAGACGCCAAATCCAGCGCTCGCATCATCCGCTGGCTCGGCACGGGCGCGAACGGCGGACTTCCCGCGAAGGCCGGCTTCGCCGACGTGCAAGCCTCGCTTGCGCCCAACGAAAATAGGGCTTTCGCACTTCAGGTCACCGGGGCTCACGCGGTCGCCTACTGGGAATCCCAGCGCCTCACGCGTGAAATCCTCATTAGCCTTTCCCTTAGCTTTGTGCTCATTGGCATCGTCTACTGGCTCGGGTTTCGTACGCTCTCAGGCTTTGGATTTGTGGTGATTCCGCTGCTGGTCGGCATGGTGTGGGCGCTGGGTCTCGTGGGTTGGTCTTTAGGCCAATTAAATATGATGAGCGCGGGATTTGGTGCGGTCCTACTGGGCATCGGGGATGATGTGGGAATCCTGCTCTACAGCAGGTACCGCGACGAGCGGCGGGCGGGTCGAACCAAACCATCGGCGCTTCGAGCTTCGTTATTAGGCACCGGACCCGGCGTGGTAGCTGGCTGCATCGCCACCGCATTAGCTTTTTTGTCCGGCATCGTCGCGCCCTTTCCAGGATTCCGCGATCTCGGCATCACCGCAGGCATCGGGCTGCTCGCCTGTCTGGTGGCCAGTTTCCTGCTGATGCCGCCCCTCTTGTTGGCGCTTGATCATGGCCAGGGTGCCTTCGCACCCTCTAGTGACGCAACCCCACCATCGCCCCCGCTGGCTCGTTGGAAACCGGCTGTGGCTTTTGGGCTGCTGGCCATCGCGCTGCTCGGAACGTATCGCCTGCATTGGGAAGATGATCTGCGCCGTTTCCGTATGGGCGGCAATCCTGCGCTTATCCTGCAAGAAAACCTGAGCAAAGTTCTGGGCTCCAGTCTCCAGCCCCTGGCCCTGCAATTGCCTTTAGACAATCCCGAGCAACTACCTCAACGCTGGAATCGCGTGGCCGAACTTGTGCGGAAAGAAGGAATGCCGCTGCCCGCTTGGGAATTCTCAAGCCCCGAGCTGCGCCGCGTATTGGCATCTGATACCTGGCGTCGCAACACGCTCGAAGCCGCATCCAACGCGGGTCTTGACCCCACGGCGCTGGAACATCCGCTCGCCGCATTGGGCCGCAGTCTGGAAAACCCCATGGGCGTGCCCGAATCCTTGCAGCAACTTTTCCCACCCACGCATAAATCCATCGCAAAGCAGCATTGGACCTTGGCGGGCGCTCTGAAATCCCGCGCCGCCCCTGCGCCTGAGCCCATGGCGGTGACCATCCCCATTCGACTGCCCGAAGAGGCTCAAGTGCGTTTGGCGCCGCTGCTCGAAGCCGAAGGCGCAAGGCTTGTGGGCACCCGACCACTATTCGCCGCCATCAAGGAAGTAGCCCGGCAATCCACGAAAGATTGCATTCTCGTGGCGATGATCCTGGTGCTTGGGATGGTGGCTCTTTTTGGACGCAGCCTTCGCTTTGTCGTCCTCGCGCTGGTGCCTATCGCCGCCGGTCAGATCGGCCTGCTAGGTATTCTTGCGTGGACCGGCGAGCCCTTCAGTTTTCTTTCGCTCATGGCCATTCCTATCGCGCTGGGCGTGAGCGTGGATACAGCCCTGAATCTGCTCCATCGCGCCCGACTCGATACCGCCGCCGCCGCGAAAGTCGCCCGAGTGAACGCGGTGTGCGCGGGCACCACGCTCGCCGGTTTCGGTGGCCTCATCTTCAGCGGGTACCGTGGCCTGCGGAGCCTCGGGCTCGCCTGCGTGGGTGGCGTCGCCATGGCCCTGCTCATCACCCAATGGGTATTGCCATGGCTGCTGGAGAAATGGCCTCTGAAGCGCGAGCGATGAAAAACCTGATTGGCTTTTTCCTGACGTGGACTTTCGCGGCCCTGCTCGCGAGTCCCGGCATGGCGCAAACTTCAACCACCGCCACCTTGGGCACACGGTACCCAAGGTGGCGCGTGGTCGTAGAGTCGCGTTCCATGTCTGGCCTCACCTTAAATGTGTTTCTCGGGGAGACGAACTTGGTGAGGATTACCCACCTACAGAAGCCCAAGCCTGCCGAGAAGCCATGAGCCGCCCCGCTGACCGGGCGGCGCTGGCCTGCGATGCTGGAGGCATGGCCGCTGATCCGTCCTCGCTCAACGAGACCCTGAAGGATCGCTTGGCCCTTGGTCCCCTTCCCGCAGCAGACGTCATGGCCTTGGCGCTCTATCATCCCGAGCATGGTTACTACCGCCAAAACACCGGACCTTGGGGCTTCGAGGGGAAAGATTACTACACGGCCCTTGATCTCGGCCCCTTGCTGGGACAGGCCCTGGCGCTCCGATTGGAACAGGCCTGGGAGCGGTTGGATCGCCCTGCGAAATTCACCGTGTTGGAGGCCGGCGCAGGGCGCGGATGGTTGGGCCGCGACATTCTTAACGCCGCATCAGCGCCGTTCTCGAAGGCCCTCCGCTACGTTCATCGCGATGACAACCCGGCGGCGCACAAGGCCGCAGAAGAAGCCCTGGCGCCTTTCTTAGCCACGGGCCAAGCACGCTTCATGTCCGAATCCGAACGCATCGAGCCCTTTCAAGGCGCGATTCTCAGTAATGAATTGTTCGATGCGCTGCCCGCACAACCTTGGCGTTTTGATGGCGAACGTTGGGTACGCGAGATGCTGACAAGCTCCGGCCCGGAGTGGCATCCGCACGAAGAACCCGAAAGCGCCGCGTGGTTCGCGTGCCAGAGCCTTGGTCAAAAGACAGGCGATGGACTCGAAGCAGGCGATGGCAGCGTGTGGTGCGAGGCCCTTCCCACGGTGGCTTCGACCCTCGTAAATGCCCTTTCGGCGGGCCTCTTCATCACCATTGACTACGGTGATCACGCGTCACACTTGCTCGCCAAAGGCGCCGATCTAAGGCGCTACAAAGGCCACACGGTGGATGGAAACTGGAGCGATGAGTTGGGCCAATGCGATCTCACCGCCGACGTGGATTTCACACGCCTTTCAGCAATTCTCGAAAGCTGCGGATTGCAAAACGTGGCTCACGAATCTTTGAGCCGCTGGATCCGCGCCCATGCGCCGCTCGCCGAGTGGGAATCCCAATGGCAAGAGCTGGAAACCGCCACCCGCATCCAGCGCATGGAAAACCTGCTGCAACTCACCATGCCCGGCATGATGGGCGAGCGATTTCGGGTGCTCGAAGGTTGGAAGGATAAAGGATGACGACCCCATCCCCCCCGCTTCAGAAAACCATCTTGAAGGTGTTCCGTTGGGGTGTGGCCTCGGTCTGGCTTTTCCATGGATTGTTCAGCAAGGTTCTCCATGGCATTCCGCGCCATCAACAAATCGTCGCGAGGGTGGTGGGGAATGACCTTGCTGCGGCCACCACTTTCGCGGTGGGTGGGATCGAGATCCTGGTTGGGGTATGGGTTCTCAGCGGTCGTTCCCCGCTTCTATGCGCTGCAACGCAAACCATTCTCCTGTTGACTATGAACCTACTTGAGTTGCGGTTTGCCTCTGATTTACTGCTGGCTCCCACCGCCATGGTGTGTGCAAATCTTGGATTCCTCGCCTTGAGTTGGGTCTTGGCCTTCCGGATGAAAACACACGGAGAATCAGGTCACACTCCCGCTGATTCAGCCACTCAGGGACCTTGAATGTTCGCCGCGCTGAAACGCCATCCGATGCCCATCGAGGCCTTCTTTCGTTACTCGCTCGTGCTCACCTATGCCTACCCCGAAGACCTTCTCCGCCCTTTGCTTCCGCCGGGTTTGACACTCGATACCTACCAAGGCCTTGGATTTCTCGCCATCGCCCTGGTTCAGGCAAACCACTTGAGGCCCATGGGTTTGCCCCGTTTCTTGGGCCTGGATTTTTTTCTATCGGGGTATCGAATCTTCAGCCGATTCCAAACCATGGATGGGAGGACGCTTCGAGGGTTGCGGATTTTACGCAGCGACGCCGATAGTCGCTTCATGGTGGCCGCTGGAAACCTGCTTACTCACTATCGCTATCGAAAATGCGAAGTGGAAACAAAGCGGACGAAATCCGAGCTAGAAATCAAGGTGCAAACGACCCAGGGCGAAGCGGACCTGTCGTTGCGGGTAAATCTTGAGGCGAACCCCACCACGCCACCAGAGGGTTCCCCGTTTCCCGACCTACTCACTGCGAGGCGCTTCGCAGGAC
>JAYVXV010000375.1:0-2882 GCA_043784905.1 Holophagaceae bacterium
CTCGGTGAAAGGGTAAAAGCTTCCGGGCTCGCGGAGATCGTCACGAGGGGCTGAGGCGGTGGTGGTGTTGGGTTACCGGGGTTACCGGAAGAACCGCCACCACAGGCTAGGAAAAGGATGGACAGGGCGGAAATCAGGAGACGGGTCGTGGTTTTCATGTCGGGCTCCAGACAGTTCGCGATGGATTTTTGTTTTTCATTTAGACGTTCGTATAGGCAACGGACGACCCAGTCCGCGATCCGCGCAGGCCTTCGGCCCTTGGAGTCGCCCATGACCCTTCCGATCTGTTCAATCAGGTTGATGAACGGGAACGAAGGTTCGATTCAATCCGGAGTTTGCGGGTGCGCTCAAGCACCAAGCGCCAGACTATAGAGCTCCTCCCGCCCGCTGCGGCCCATTCCCATACTTTGTCAGAGGACCGGAGGCCAGTGATCATCCGACGGGAATTCGGCGGCGGGGGGAGGAAGGCCACTCGCAAATCCCCGGAGGAAGGCGTTGTGAATGACCAGTCCCAGCATTGGACAAGGCCCCCGGCAAAGGCTGCCCAGAGGCTGATCCGCTTGCGGGCGGTCTTTTTTTATGGGTGAGTTGGATCGTCGGACGGATGAGGGTGATTATGGACCAAATAGTTGGACGCATTGCCCTCGGTCCTGGTCACTACAATCCCAATCTTTCTTTCAAGTGGTGCGCGGCGTTGCGGCTGGCTTCTAATTCCACCCCGTCTGGCAACAGCACGGCCTTACGGCCGGTGGGAAGGGTACGAAGACCCAAAACCGCTTCGGGCCGCAGCATCAGATTGCGCTGAATGCGCAGAAAATCCACGGCGGGAAAGGCTGCTTCCACTTCGCTCAGACTGGTCCAGGTGCAACGGAATTTCTTGCTGCCAGCCCAGGCCCACACCACCTGATCGATGACTTCAAAATAGGCCACACGCTTAAGTTCTAGCAGCAGCTTTCCGTCCCCGGCCTTCACCGGAAATCGAGTGGAACCAGCTCCAGTGCTAGCTATAGGCGCTTCTAGGGTCTTGCGGGGTTCGCCACCCTCAAGACGAGCGAGGGTTTTCGCCAACCGTTCGGACGTGACGGGCTTCACCAAATAATCCGAGGCCTGATGCTCAAAGGCAGCCACCGCATATTCGGCATTGGCGGTGACGAAAATGACCGGTGGACCGTCGCGCAGTTCCGCAAGCAACTCCATCCCCGACGGCCCCGGCAGCGCGATGTCCAGAAATAGCGCGTCGAGCTTATGGCCCTCTCGCAACCAGGATAGTAATCGGTGCCCATCTTCGAATTCCGCGAGCACTTCACAGCCAGCTTCACGCAGCAGTCTGCCCAAACGCAATCGCGCTACAGGTTCGTCGTCTACTAGGGCTACACGAAGGGGCATGGGTCTATGGTGGAGGTTTCTGGTCCCAGGCTCAACACCTGTCATCAGAGGTCGGGTGTTTTTCATCCGGGATAAGCGCAGATTCACACGCTCCTAGGACTTCTTTGTGCTATCCATGTTCATGTTTCTCCGCCCCTGGTGGCCCCTGCAACAGCATTTACTTCGCCGCCTCGCGGTGGCGTCGGCGCTGCTTTTTTGTGCAGTTTCGCGAACTCAGGGCTCTGGCACGGTGGCCTTTCAGGCCTATGGCCCCGAACAAGGTCTCACTAATTTTGCGGTCCTGAGCATGGAGCAGGATGATCGCGGATTTCTTTGGGTGGGCACCGAAGACGGCGTCTTTCGATTCGGCGGTGGCCATTTTGAGCGCTTCGGCCCCGAAAGAGGTTTGGACCGGCCTGTGGTTAGGCATTTGGCCAAAGGTGCCGCAGGCGGAATTTTTGCGGGTACGGACCGAGGTCTTTTCATTTTTGATGGCACCGCCTTTGAGAAAATCACATTGCCGGGACTGGCCGATGTCCCCGTGCGGGCCATGGTTTCGGTGTCGGGGACACTCTGGATTGCGAGTGCAAATGGATTCTTTGTGGGCTCTCGAAAAAAAGAGTTTCAGCCCGTGCCTGGATGGACCTTTGGTCAATACCCATCGGCCCTCGCTTCAGACGCGAACGGGCTCTTGGCGGTGGCCGATGGACAACTCTGGATTCAAGAAGGCGTACGTTGGAGATCTCTCTCGGCCTTGCCTGAGCTGCGCGGTGAAAGAGCTTTTTCGTTGCTTCGGGATGCCGGAAATCGGATCTGGATTCGCAGCCGATCGCACCTATTGAGGGGCCGTGAAGGCAGTGGATTCGAGGACTTGGCTTCGCGCTTGCCAGGCCCCGCCGCGAGCGAAGGGCTGCTGCGGATGGATGGCCGCGGCCGAGTGTGGATTCCCTCTGCGGCCGGACTCGTCATGGCGGACCACGAGGATTTGAGCCCACTCCACGCGGACCCAGGCTTGAGCTTTGGTTACTGTCGCCAGGTTTTCGTGGACCGCGAAGATAGCCTGTGGGTGGCCGGGGAACAGCTCTTCCGGGCCCTGGGCCAAGGGGCTTGGACCTCGTATCGCACCCGGGAAGGACTGCCTGCCAATCAGGTGTCCTCGCTGCTGCGCGATGCTAAGGGCGGGCTTTGGGCCGCCACTAGCCGTGGCGTGGCCAAAGCCACCGAACGTGGCTTTGAAGCGGTTCCGCTGCGTATGTCGGGCCTTATTCCAACGGGCGCTCTCACCCTGGCCCTGGCACCTGATGGCCGTATCTGGGCGGGGGGACGCACCGGAAATTCGCTTTTCATCTGGGATTCCACAGGCCACGTCCAGTCTCAAGTCACGGTGAAAGACCTGGGAGACTCCGATACCGTCATCCACGATCTCTTTTTCGACCACAGCGGCACCCTGTGGGCAGCCACCAGCAATAACGGTCTGCGCATGATTCACTCAGGTGCCTCGGGATTGCTGGAGGCCG
>JAYVXV010000376.1:0-9403 GCA_043784905.1 Holophagaceae bacterium
AGATTTCGCGTCTGTCGTTCTTTGAAGACCGAAGAGATGTCTGAGGCCAACGTGATGTCTGCATGAAATGCTTTTTTGGCGAAACCTACGGGAAGGTTCTCCACCAGTGCGCCGTCCACATACTGCATTCCATCAATGATGACGGGCCTAAACCCACCGGGCACGGCCATGGACGCACGGGTGGCTTCCACCAGATCGCCGTTGCTGAAAACCCGTTCTCGGCCGGTTTCAAGGTTGGTTGCGACCACCCGCAGAGGCATTTTTAGGCGGTTGAAGTCGCCGCCGGAAAAGTAAATTCCCCGGGCCAGAAGGCCTTCCAGGGTGCGCTGGATCTCCACGCCGCTGCGAAGCCCTTGGGCAAAACTCAAGGAGCCGTTGTCGGTTTCGAGAGAGAAAAGGGTGGCATTGCGGGACTCCTGTTCACTCAAGGTTTCACCGGGATTCCGGATCAATGGATCCAGAAAGGCTCTGCCAAAATCCAAGCGTCCAAATAGAGATTCGATTTCGTGGCCGGTATAACCCGCCGCATAAAGTGAACCCATCAGTGCGCCGACGGAGGTTCCCACTACGTTGTCTACCGGGTAGCCACCTTCGTCAATGCGCTCGAGCACCCCGATATGAGCTACTCCTCGGGCCCCGCCGCCGCTGAGTACAAGGGTCACCGTGGGGCGCCCCGGAATCTTGGCTCGCGGTGCGAAGTAAAAAACCATGTCCGGTGGAAACATTTCGAGTTGGAAGGTGCGCGTTGCTTGCGCGGACAGAATGGTGCTTGCAAAACTTAAACTTGCCACCAGCCCTGACGTGAGCCAGCGGCGGCCCCTCAAGGCTTCACACGCATGAATCGGCCAATGCCGTAGGTCAGGCCCACGAAATAATTCCAGTGAGGCGCATCACGATTCAACCCGTGATCGAATCCCGCATCCAATACAAAGCGCGGAGACACTTGATAGGAAAGATTCCAGAGCGTGGCCACGATGCGCGGCCCCGCATCACTGGCGCCGATGGCATAGATTTCCGCACCGATGCCCCAGGCACCAGCTATCGGATGCGTCAAGGCCAGCGCGGCTCCAGGCTGCTTGATGCGAGGACCATCCACCTGGCCTACCGAGGTTTCCAATACGTTGAAATCCGCGTGGAGTTTGCCAAAATCCTTACTGGCGAGAAAGACAATTGTGTCATCTGCAGCACCGCTCCCGATGCCTTTTTCTAGAGAGGCGCGAGGGAATTTGTGGGCATATGATATCGCGAGGTCCGCACCGATGACGTCTTGTCTAAATAGGCGCCAGGTGAAGCCGAGGTTGGGATCGCTGGGGCCGCGTTGGGCTACGCCACTCGGATCGGTGTTGCGCGTGAATCCATTCCATCCGATGCGAAGTTCAAAATCCTCGGTGAGGCCGAGTTTCAACAAGGTGGGCTGGTAATCGCTGCGGCTGGAATCCGGGAAAAGCGTTCTCTGCAAACCAAACTCCAGCTCGGCCACACCGGGCAGGGTCGTGGTGGCGGGATTCGCAAAACTAGGGCGATTCGGATTGACGGTGATTTCATCCGACGGCTTTTCCTGCGCGCCCAAATTCAAGCTCAGGCTGAAGAGTCCGATCAGTGCGACCTTCTTCACGCGAGCAGCTCACTCTGCGAGGCCATGAGATGAGCGCAACCGGCGAGCCCTAAATCCAATAAAGCGGTGGCTTCTTCCTTGGCGAAACTGCGGCCTTCACCAGTGCTTTGAAATTCCACGATCTCAAGGCCCCCGCCGCCCATTTCCAGACCATAGGCTCGCGCCGCCACGAGATTGCAATCCACAGCGGCGAGATGATCTTCTTCATATTCAAGGTCCAAAACCTGACCTCGCCGACATCCGATTTCAACACTTCCGGCCTCAACGATGCCAACGCTCACCGCAGATATCTGCCGCACCAACGCGGCACTGAGACCGGCTTTTTTTAACGCCACAGCCAGTGCCACCCAAGCACCTGTGATCGCCGCACAGCGCGTTCCGCCATCGGCATTGAGCACATCGCAATCCAGCGTGATTTGACGTTCGCCGAGAATTTTTAAATCCACCGCTTGGCGCAAAGATCGACCAATGAGTCGCTGAATTTCCACCGTACGGCCCTGCTGTTTGCCCCGCGCTGCTTCGCGATCCGTGCGCGTATGCGTCGAGCGCGGCAGCATCCCATATTCCGCCGTGATCCAGCCCGCGCCCTTGCCCTTCATCCAACCGGGGACTTTTTCTTCCAGGCTCGCGGAACAAAGCACGTGGGTGTTTCCAAGTTTCACTAGGCAAGACCCATCCGCATGGAGCTGCGTGCCGAGTTCAAAAGAGAGGGGGCGGAGTTGATCGGGGAGTCGCATGGGCTACTTTCGGGTGTTGTTCATGGCCGCATCGGCTTGACATGGGAATTTTTGAATCAGGGAGTTCATGATTTCGATCTGGACATCATTCGTGGATCTCGAAACCTGGGCCTTTAATTTTGCGTAAGAAGGCCTCTCTGCTGTGATGTTACTTGCGCCTTCATTGCAGACTGAGCAAACCGCACGAAGGTTGGATTGATCATCCGTTCCCCCCATTGATTTGTCTCGGATATGGCCGATGTGCAGCCTTGTTTTCCTCGATGAATCATAGGGGTGAGGCTCACCGGCGGTAGCTCCGCACATCTGACAAGTGAAGCCATTCCGGTCGAGAACGATGGCTCTCAATTCTTTGGATATATTCCGCTCGAAGGCTGGCTGCGGCTTGGGGTCACGCAGGACGTATTGACCCGGCTTCAATTCGCTCAAATCATTATTCGTCAGAATTTGGAATCCTTCTTCATTCCGTAGTTCGCGAATCCGCCTCCCCCACTCGTTGATTCCGCCCGCGATTTGGCGAAGCTCATCGGATTCAAAAATTTTTCCAACATTGGCAAGAAAATGTGCCCGAAGCTTAGTTCTGGCACCACCGCCCGTTCCCCCCGGCCCAGGCATTTGTTAGGCTCCCACGGCGATGAGACGGCGGGCATGAAGGCAGGACGCGATCTCTTTGCCGACTGCTTTCGCTACCGGGGGAGGGAATGCATTTCCCACTTGGCGATAGCTAGAAGTTTTGCCTCCAGCGAAATTCCAATCGTGTGGAAATCCTTGGATGCGTGCGGCCATCTGAACGGTGAGTCGCGGCATACCCATGAAATCATGTGCAGGCGGACTGTTCGCGAGCCCTCTGCCATCCACACTCAGACGTTCCCATGCTTTGCGAGCACGGGTCGGGCCCAGATCGGGCCCACCATGTTTCTTAGAACCGCCCACAAGGGTGGGGGCGATGCTATCCGCTTGTGTCTTCCATGTGTGAGCCCCCTCCCACCCCCCCTCAACCATTAACTCAAAGAGTGTTTCACCCACTGTTGGAGGAGGAATGACGGAAGGTAAGGGCCAGGTAAACGAATCGGCGAACTCCCGTTTGATTCCGACGAATAAAACCCGTGGTCGCAATTGCGGAACCCCAAAATCAGAAGCATTCAGAAGGGTCCAGTGCGTCACGTATCCCAGGGATTTCAGTTGTTTTGAAATGGAAGCACGGTAGTCGTCGAATACCGCATCGAGTAACCCCCTAACGTTTTCCAACATCACAGCTTTTGGCCGGATTTCATCCACGAGACGGATGGCCTCGGGGAAAAGATTCCGCTCATCGCCCTCGCCTAATTGTTTGCTAGCCACCGAAAAAGGAGGACAGGGTACGCCGCCCGCGAGAAGGTCAATCCCCTTGTAGGGCCGACCATCAAACTCGCGAATGTCACCTTGGAGAATTCTCCAAGTGGGGCGATTCAGACGAAGGGTCAAGCAGGCATCTCGATCAATTTCGTTAAGGGCCTCGTGACCAAAGCCTGCCTGTTCTAAGCCTAAGGCCTGTCCTCCAGCGCCCGCACAGATTTCAAGGGATGTGAACTTGGCCATGGAGAGAGTATAGGTCCGGCCTTGCAGTTTGACCCCAAGCCCTACTTTTCGATCTTCTCGACTCTTTTTTGATGCCTTCCACCTTCAAATTGCGTTTCCAAAAAGGTTTTGAGGTAATATTCAGCCTTCAGCGGATCCGTCAGCCGTTGGCCAAAAGCGATGGCGTTCGCGTCATTGTGCTGCCTGGCCAGCGCGGCGTGCTCGGGGGAAGTCACCAGCGCGCAACGAACTCCTACGTGGCGATTGGCCGCGATGCTGATCCCGATCCCGGAACCGCAGACCAAAACGAGGCGTTCCCACTCATGAAGTTTTTCCGCAGCGCGATGTGCGAAGTCGGGGTAGTCCACGGAGTCAGGGCCATCGGTCCCGTAGTCCAGGGCCTCGTGGCCTACAGACAGGGCCCAGGTCTTCAATCTTTCTTTCAGGTCATAGCCCGCATGGTCCGACGCGAATCCGATTTTCATCAAAGGCTCCTACTGCTGCCTTCAGCCTACCGCCTGACGTTTAGGACCTCCATGAATCGGAGGCCCGCATGAAGCCGATTCTGCAATACCGTCCATCGGACCGAGGGTTTCTGATCTGCTTGCCTCAAGAGGCGACCCAAGCGGACTGGCAGCGCACCCTGCGCGCCTTGCCCGGGAACCTGCTTGGCAAGGAGCGGTTAACGCCCGCCAAGGCTCAACTTTTTCTTCCAGATTCCACCTTGATGGAATTGCACGCGGTGCCCCTACGCTGGCAGCGAGCCTATCCCTGGTTGGGCTCCTTGCCGCCAGACCCTGAATTGCTGGGGGGCAGCCTGGCCTTTTGGGTGACAGCGCTACGTCTGTTGCAGTCCCACGTCATCCGGGGCGCCATCCTGCCGACCCTCGATACCGGGACTCAACCTTGGCGTGCCCAATGGGGTACCAGTTTTACGAGCCCGGCAGACCGCGAAATTTTTGAAGCGCTTGTGAAGGTGATGCCGCCTTCGGCGTTGGCGTTTCCGGAAAACGATCAGTGGGTATTCACCAAAGGCCTACAACTGGGGCTGCTGGATCCCTTTGAAGTGGAAGACGATCTGGCCATGCCCCCTCGTGCCGAGGATATTCTTCGTGCCTTTCTCGAAGACGGAGCGGATTTCATGGTGCGGTTTGTCGCAGGCACGCTGAGGCCCGGCGAAGATCCACGGCTTGGATTAATCCATCGCCTGCGCGGCCACAAGCGAGATCGCCTGCCTTGGGATGAAAGGCTCATGGTGGCGCTCTCTCACCCCATGAACGAATTCCCGACGACGGGCGTTACCGAGCGCACCATCGGCGAGCAATTGGAGCAGTGGGGCGAGGGCGCCGAGACCCAATGGATCCGACCCAGTCTGTTGCTCGAAGCACCCGCGGTGCCCAAGGGCGAAGCCATTCAAGATGCCGATCGACTTTCCGAGGAGGGCTGGATTCTGAAGGTCGGACTGGAGACATCTGATGGCCACGCGCTTTCAGCCGATCGTCTTTGGGATTCGGCACTTTCCGTCGAACCCGAAGTGCTCCAGGCTCGCCAGGTATTGCTGCGCGGTTTGGCTCGCGCTGTGCCTTTTTTCCCGCCACTTCAAGGGGCTCTCGCCGGTCAGCGTCCCACGGATTTGAAACTGGTTCCCGCCGAGGCCTGGCTCTTCCTCACCCGGGGCGCCAAGCAATTAAAAGAGGCCGGGTTTCTAGTCCACATTCCCGAAGCCCTGGCGGAATTCGGCGGGGCGCGGCGCTTACGCGCCAAGGTGCGACTCGGCGCCCGCGACATGAACGAGAACGCCCGCGAAATACGTGAGGATGAACCCCAAGGATTGGATGCCGCTGTTAGTGCGGACTGGTCTTTGATGCTGGGCAACGATGTGTTGAGCATCGAAGATTTCGCCCAGATGGCGAGCCTGAAACATCCATTGGTAGCATGGAAGGGCAAGTGGGTGGCCCTTGATCCTGAGACCCTGAAACAAATAACGACCGTCATCCAGGCCAGCCGTGGGACGGGCTTTGAGCGCATGACTCGAGGGGCGGCCTTGGCCGCAGCATTGACGGGGACGGCGCACATCCCTGGTGTCACCGAAGCCATCGAAGTGGAAGTGGCCGGTGATTTTGGAGCGGCTCTGAATGAATTGAAAATTTTGCCAGATCGCCCCATCAAACAACCCGCGGCATTTCATGGAGAGCTGCGGCCTTATCAGCTGCGGGGTTTGGCGTGGCTCGACGGTCTCCTGCGCTTGGGCCTTGGTGGCATTCTCGCCGACGATATGGGTCTCGGAAAAACCATCCAGATGATCGCCCTTCTTTTGCATCGTCAGCACCAATGCCCCAAAGCAGGGCTGCCCACGCTGCTCATTTGTCCCACCTCTTTGCTAGGCAATTGGGAGCGGGAATTGGCGCGCTTTGGGCCCACGCTGCCGGTCTTCGTCCACCACGGTAACAACCGCGACGAACTGCCTAAAGTCTTCAAGCCCCACACGGTGGTGCTCACGACCTATGGCGTGGCCCGCCGTGAAGAAGATGTTTTCGCTCCGCGCACGTGGGGCATCGTAGTCGTGGATGAAGCCCAGGCCATCAAGAATCCTGGCAGCGCGCAGGCCAAAGCCATCCGTAAGCTTCGAGGTCATTGCCGTCTGGCACTCACGGGCACGCCCATCGAAAACCGTTTGACGGAACTTTGGTCCATTCTCGCTTTCGGCCTTCCCGGTTATTTGGGCAGTGAATCAAGCTTTAAAGATCTCTTCGCCACACCTATCGAGAAGTACCGGGATCCCGAGGCCGCCGCGAATCTTCGCGCCCGCATCGCGCCCTTCATCCTCCGTCGTCTCAAGAGCGATCGCAGCATCATTCAAGATTTGCCCGACAAGCAGGAGATGAAGGTCTACACGCAGCTCACCAAGGAACAGGCCCTGCTCTACCAGGCCCGCGTGGATGCCATGGATCAGGATTTGGATTCGGCCAAGACCGGCATCGAGCGCCGTGGTCGGATTCTTGCGCTGCTCACGCATCTCAAACAGATCTGCAATCACCCATCGCAATTCCTTAAAGCCCAGGGCCCCTATAAAGGTCGTAGCGGGAAGTTGGATCGCCTCACGGAGATGCTCGAAGAAGTCATCGAGAGCGGCGACAGGGCCATCGTATTCACCCAATTCAAAGAGATGGGCGACCGCCTGCAGATTCATTTGAATGATTCCCTTGGCTTCGAGCCACCCTTTTTGCACGGCGGCACCAGCCGCAATGACCGCGATGAAATGGTGCGCGCGTTTCAAGAAGATTCCGCCGCCCCACCCGTTTTCCTGTTGTCGCTCAAAGCCGGTGGCGTGGGCCTCAATCTGACGGCGGCCACGCACGTCTTCCATTTTGATCGCTGGTGGAATCCGGCGGTAGAAGATCAGGCCACGGACCGTACCTATCGCATTGGCCAGACACGGAATGTGCAGGTCCACAAACTCGTCACCATGGGCACACTGGAAGAAAAAATTGATGCGCTTTTGGAGAGCAAGCGCGACCTCGCGGATCGCGTGGTGGGTAGCGGTGAAGGCTGGCTCACAGAACTAGATGATGAGGCTCTGCGTCGCTTGGTGAGCCTGGATCCTGATGTGGAAATCATGGATGGCGAGATCGGCGCCAATGGAAACGGAAACGGAAATGGGCATGGCCATCGCCAGGGATCTGTGGCGTCGAGCCACGGCCTGAGCGCTAAGGAGCTTGTTCGGGCGATGGCCGCTGAGGTAGAGCCCGAGGCCGATGAAGCCCCAACAATGCAACCTTCGGATTTCGATGCACTCGATGCACTCGATGCGCTCGATGAGCGGGACGATCACTCAGGTATGGCTGATGTCCCTGATGACGCCGATGACACCGATGACATCCTCGTCCTCAGCTCGAAGACGCCCCCATCGAAGCCTGCCCGATCTATCAAACCCGCAGGTAAACCAGCCAGTAAATCGCGGGTTGTGCGAAAGGCGCCCAAGCGCAGTGGGGTTATCTCATGATCCATAGCGCGAATCGTTTTGGCACCACGTGGTGGGGGCGGCTCTGGATCAAGGGTCTCGAACAACTGGGCGATGATTACGAAAACAGGCTTCCCCGTGGGTTGAAATATGCGGACGAAGGGGCGGTCTCGCATTTCACGGTGAGCCCCGGTCTCATTGATGCCCGCGTCCACGGCCGGAAGACCTACACCGTGACTTTGGGGCTGCCGGCGTTGACCACGTCCCAATGGGAGAAGGCGCTTCGACGCATCAGCCAAGAGAGCCGTTTTGTGGCCTCGCTATTGGCGGGTGAAATGCCCCAAGGTTTGGACGAGACGTTTCGCGAGGCGGGTGTCAGCCTCTATCCGCGAGTACCCAAAGAATTACAGACCCATTGTGATTGTCCCGATTGGGCCAACCCTTGCAAGCATGTTGCCGCTGTGTGCTACATCATGGCGGAGGCCTTGGACCGTGATCCCTGGCTGCTCTTTGACTTGCGCGGAAAGACTCGGGCCGAAGTGCTGGAATCACTCCAATCACTGATGGATCAATCAGATCCGGCGGCTCCAGGAGCCCCGAAAAAACGCGGCAGACCCAAAAAAGAAGCCTCGGTTTCGGATCTCCTAAGGCACCGGGAAGCCGTTCAGGATCCCTTTCTGAGAGTGTCCAGCGAGGACTACGACACCTTGCGGGGGGAACTACCCCACATCGCCATTCCCAGGTTCATACCGCCGGATCCCGATGTCTTCTCCCAGTTGGGGCCCTTGCCTCATGCCCGCATCGAGGCGAGTCTCTGCCTTGCGGCGCTGCTGCACCGCACCTCCCAATGGACCCAGAAGCAGATCGAGGACGGTAGTGCAGAGCTGGACGATCAGCATCACGATGACGCCGTGGCTTCGCCCTTTGACAGTCCCGCGTCCGTTGCACCTGGTTTCCCCCAACGTGCATGGCGTTCAAAAAAACGGCGAAGAAAAAATTAGGGGTCCTTGGGCCCTTAAGCCAGGAAATGGCCGACTGGGCAATGCTCTACAGATCGTCGAAGGGCACGGCTCCACATCGCGTGCTCTCTTTTTGGCGCGATTGGGTTAGTTTGTGATGGTCTCTGACTATTTCCAAGGATCTCTCATGCAAACCATCTCGACCCCCTCTGCCCCAGCGGCCATTGGCCCTTACAGCCAGGGAAAGATTTCTGGCGGGCTCTTGTTTAGTGCAGGCCAGATTCCGTTGATTCCTGAATCCATGGAGATGGTGACGGGCTCTATCGAGGACCAAACCGAGCGAGCCTTGCAGAACCTAGACGCCGTGCTGGCGGCCGCAGGAACCACGTGGGACCGGGTGATAAAGACCACCGTTTTTCTGACGGACCTTGCGGATTTCACAGCCTTCAATGCGGTTTATGGAAAGCATCTGGGCGAAGCCAAACCCGCGCGCAGTACGGTCCAAGTGGCGGCACTTCCCAAGGGCGCCAAGGTTGAGATCGAGCTGATCGCGGAAGTCGGCCAGTAGGTAATCAGA
>JAYVXV010000377.1:0-2880 GCA_043784905.1 Holophagaceae bacterium
AACTCCCGCCACACCAATTCATTCAGGTAAGCGCGGGTGCCTTCGCCCTGTTGATCCGACGCCGCCCGCCACAGGCTTCGCACCGACAAAGTTCCGAACTTCAGATCTGCCGACAGTCGCGAGGTGCCTTCTCTATCCATCCGATTTCGATCACCGGAATAGGGGTGGATCGGTGATTGCAAAAAGGCCTTCATCCGCTGCCTCGCGGCCTTTTCGCCCCCCGGTTGGAGGTTCGGATTGAATTGAATCCCAAGCGCGGAAAGGCTCGGCACGGGAACTTCGTTCACGATCACATCGGCAGGAATCGGCGGCATGGATTTCGGAGAAGTTAAAGGCGCGGTGATATCGGCGTCGCGTGAAAAGGCTCGCGCAAAGGGTGTGAATACGCCGAACATGGCATCGCTTTGATTGAGGATAGAACCAGGTGGAGCCAGGGTTTCGCCTTCATGGAGATCGAATGGGATATTCATTCGTGCCAAAGCGGTGGCGATGCGGCGGTCTCGTTCACGTCCAAAGGGTTCGCTCCAGCGATGGGCCGTCACGCGATCCACTTTCCACGCTTCGGCGATACGCGGAATCACCTCCACGCTGCGGCCTTGAACCACCAGCAGTCGAGAGCCACGTTGCTCAATGTTTGCAGCAAGGCTTTGTAAGGCTTCCAGCAGAAACTGCATGCGGTGGGGCAAATGGCTGGCTCGCTCTGGTGCGAAGAAATAGGGATCCAGTACGAAGACAGGAATCACCTCACCAGTGGCCACGGCCTGATGCAGTGGCCCGTGGTCCGCGACCCGAAGGTCTTTGCCTCGAAACCATACGAGGGTGCGCATGGTTTTTATCCCACCATTGGAAATGAGATTGCCACGCCGAAGCAACTGCCCTGTCCAGGCGCGCTCGTAACGGTGATGGTGCCGCCCATGCGCGCCACCAGTTCTTGGCAAAGTGAAAGGCCAAGGCCGGTGCCGCCATAGCCTCGGGCCGGATCGCCGCTGGCTTGGGTAAAGGGTAGAAAGATGCGGGACTGGTCATCGGGGCTTAAACCAATGCCTGTATCTCGGATCTCCCACCGCATGAATTGGCGGCGACCCTCGGTGGTGATGGCGAGGTCCACCCGAATGTTTCCTTGGTGTGTGAATTTCACGGCGTTGCCCAATAAATTGTTAAGAATCTGGCGAAGACGCACGGCATCACCGAGGACCACGGGAGCTTCCAACGGCAGGTTAACTTGGAAATCTAGCCCCTTCTCTTTGGCTTGGATACGTGCGATTTCGCAACATTCGCGGGTGATGGCAGCAGGTGAAAACGGCGACGATGCCAGCTCCGATTTCCCTGCTTCCAGCTTGCTAAAATCGAGAATGGTGTCGAGCATCTCCAGCAGATTTCGCGCCGCGCGCTCGCCGACTTCGGTGATGTCTTGTTGGTCGGAATCCAGCTTCGTAGTTTTCAAGAATCGCGTCATGGCGACGATGGCGTTCATAGGCGTTCGGACTTCGTGGCTCATGGTCGCGAGAAAATTGGATTTTAATTGGGCCACATTATTGGCTTCGCGAACCGAGGATTCCAAGGCGGCTTCGCGCTCCACTTGAAGTTGGATATTTTGAACCACGATCAGGTACCCAAAGAGTCCTCCGCGCGGGTTGCGTGAGCCCAATTCCCTGCGTAGCGGAATCATCGCGAGGCCCACGGGAAAGTGCGAGCCGTCGGTGTGGAGGTAGGTCCATCGCTGGGGATTGGGCAGAGAGACGAGCACCTCGAACGGGGTTACGGGGCGACCGCGAGTACCAAGCAGCTCTTCCACGCGGGTACGCAATTCCACGGGCTCGTGGAAGGGCAGGGGGCTCATTCGCCCCACGATCTCGGAGGACCTACGTCCAAGCATCTGCTCTGCACCTGCGCTGAACATTCGGATGATGCCGCCTGAATCGGTGACGATGATTGCAAGATCAGATGAGGCTGAAAGAATGGCCCTGAGAAGCTGCGCCTGGGTCTCTCGTTGATGCGCGGATTGAGCGCGATCTAGTCCACGCCATAGGACAAAGATGAGGCCAAGGCTGAGCCCCCATAAAATAGCCAGCTCCAGAAAGGTGGCGGGATCCAAATGCAAGATGTCACGCATTGGAATGGACTGAACCACGTACCAACTTCGATTTTTATCAAGTGGGACCTGTTGGTAGCTGAGCAGTCCCTCTGGCGTCCGGAGCGTCCCGGATTTTTTCAAGCCACTTAATGGCAACCCAAAGCGCTCGGTGAAGGTCATCAGCCGGGTTCCATCCGGGGCCATTGGAATAGTGGCGTTGGTCGCGCTTGAGGAGACCTGACGATAGATGAAACTGCCGTCTTCTCGCATGACGAGCCAAGGTCGCCCGGACACGGGCCCTGCAAACGAACTGCCTTCCACGCGGACGCTGAGCACCACCAGGCCGATAGGTTTTGGATTGAGTGAAGCTGCGGCGAGGTGGACCGGCGCCACGATGCGAAGGTAGGGCTCCACTGGGTCGTGAAGACTCATTCCGAGTCTTTCATTGGACCTAAAGATCTCCGTTGGGCTCACCCAGCTTTGGCCTGGTGGCGTCGCAAGCCCGGCGAGAAAAAATGCCTTAGTGGAAAGCACCCCCGTGGGCTTGCGCTCATGAAATTCATCGCGTTGATCGTCGTAGCCCCACCAAATCAGTTCGACTCCCCGCGCATCTATGAGCCGGACCTGGTCCAAGGTGACGCCCGATGCCTTGGCCAATAGGAAAAGCTCCTGCCTAACCACCCCCAGACTCGGACCCTTGGGGTCCATGAGGGCTTGGCGCACGGAACCTTCCGACGCCAAATCCACCGCCAAATATCGGTAACGGGCAATTCGTTTCTCAAGGTTCTGGATCAGGGTCTGCGATT